>NZ_CP166679.1:2280000-2581750 GCF_041320605.1 Arenibacter antarcticus | reverse complement strand
TTGAAAAAGGCGACCTAGTACTCCTAGGGCCAAATTTACCGCACTGTTGGGAAGCCTTGGATTCCGAAAAGGGAAAAGACCCCTTCTGCATTGTAACCCATTTTTCGGAAGACATCATCAACTCGGATTTTTTTAAAATGCCCGAATTGGAAAAGGTTGTGGATTTGCTAAAGCAGTCCAACACAGGGCTTCGATTTAAGGTGGAAAATGATATCCATATACGATCTATACTGGAAAAAATGACGTTATTGACAGGTTTGGATTACTATATTCAATTATTAACTGTATTTAATTATCTGATACAATTGGAGGAAAGGGAAAACCTTTCTAACCCCCATAGCAACTCCCATATTTTTTCAAAAAATTTAGATAAAATAAACAAGGTTTACGAATATGTTTTTCAAAACATCCAAGAAGGAGTAAAATTGGAAGAGGCCGCAGCGGTATTAAATATGGCCCCCAGTAGTTTTTGCAGGTATTTTAAGAAAAAGACCAGCCATACCTTTATGGAGTATGTAAAAACTGTTAGAGTAGGTATAGCGGCTAAATTATTGGCGGAGACCGATAAACAGATTACCCAAATCTGCTTTGAAAGTGGTTATAACAATCTTGCCAACTTTAATCATTATTTTAAATTTATAATGGGCAAGACCCCATCAGATTATCGAAAAACATTTAGGTAGAAGTACAAGTCAACCCTATATTATAGTTCCAATCGGACATGAATTGCTACCGTCCAGAAATATTTATTCCCAATCCCAAGAAAACTACAACAAAAGAAATTAAACTGATAGGAGGCAATCCACCTTGCCAATTGGAGGGTAGCATCCAGTTAGAATACCCCATAAAAAAAAGGTGTAGCCCAAACAACAACAATAATCCCAAAATAAACTTTTTGGAGGTTACTATTTTTATCAGTTTTTCCTTACCCGCACGGACACCCCCAAAACAGTGATGATATATTATCACTAGCATAAAGCCAACAACCCCTGCAAGCAAACTTAATGACCCCTTGGAGGACAATGTTCCATCCTCCTCAAAAAAAACACTAAAATAACTTGGGTTAAAAATCAAAAAACTTAACAATACATGGGCAATGGTCAACAAAAGACCAGAGATTCCCAAAACCTTCTTGGCCTGTCTGGAAGAAAAGAGCTGAACACCTAAATTAGACAACGGCCTTATAGATATACATAAAGACAAAAGGGTTATCGCGGCAAGGGAAATTCCCTTGTTAAGGATAAATACAGGGAGGTCTTTCCAGGGAACATCGCCCTTTATTTGATATCTTAAAATGGCATATCCAATAGAGATCGCAACCACAAGAATAATGAAATTAACACCATTTTTTTCTTTCTTAACACTCATAGACCTAATCTAAAGGGAATCTATTATGTCCTCCTATATCGCCATGCAAACTGCTGGCTAAAAGCGCCAAAAAAGCCATAAATAATATAGCGCCCATTAGAAGGTAAATCCATTTTTTTACTGGCACCTTATCCAAGTCCCCAAATGAAATGGGGGCATTTTTAATTCGACCCAATATAATTATTATCAATACATTTAACAAATACAAGTGATGGGTAATTTCCATTACTCCCCCAAAAAGCCCCTTTACAATATAACTGACCAATATATAGGGAATCCATAAGATAAATAAAGCATGTAGTACATCTTTTTTTTCTATGCGCTCTTTTTTCATTTTCCAATACAATAAACACATCATCATCAAGAGTATTATCGCTGCCACTATTGTACTTGTGGTAGCTAGGGATGCTACATTTGGCAAATCTTTAAAACGCCGAACCAGATGTTCGAAACTCAAGGATTCCCTATAAACGATCAGGGGTATAAACAGCCCAACGATGATGTAGGAACTCCAGTTTTCCCATTTTTTTGGTCCAGGAATATCTTGGGGCCATTTGGAGCTAAATACGCCGTAGGCCATCCCTAGGCCTCCGAAAAATCCGATACTATATTCCATAACGTTCCACATATTAAAGGAAACCTGCCCTATTTTCCCCATCACTTGTAAAAAATTACCGAACCCAAACCCTATACCGGCTCCCAGCATGGAAAAAAATGCCACTCTCATAGCAGAATTTCTCTTTCCCCTTGCCAAATGCCACAACATCGCCAATCCGGCTCCCAAACAGACCGCCCAGGCTTCTGAACGTGGCGGGGTCATTTTAATTCCTATTTGTTCTACCAAAAAATAATACCCAATGAGTCCGCCTACTGCCATTTCTGTTATTAGCGAACCCCATTTCACCCTATTTTCGCGGGTGGAATCCAAGGTAAGTCCCACCAGTCCACCTCCCAACAATCCGAAAAGTCCGCCTATGACGAACAACATCCCTAAACCGTAAAATGCATTGGGAAAATTATCTGCATTCCCATAACCAACCACCATTCCATAACTGATCATACCACCAGCTCCCCAACCTACTGCCGAGGCCAAGGCAACAAGCATCATTTTACGGTACCAATCCCGTCGTTGCGACACAAGTACCAACGCCAATCCTCCAATTCCTCCTGCCCATGCAGCTCCTTGTTCATGTCCAAACTGACCTCGTATTGCCCAAGCTGTTGCCAAAGACATCGCGACAATAAGCATGGGAATTCTCCAATTGGATGTTTTCATATATAGCTATTTAGCATTTTTTATCGATCCTATTTCGGCTGCTCCAAGGGGTCAACTCAGGAAATAGTTCTAAAAATTTGTTGGCATCATGAAGCCGACAAATGGATCACTTTTTTTTATTCAGCTGCTAAACTGATGCTTATTGGCCGCGAGGGATATCTGTCAGGTTTAAACACTAGGGACCCTGTTATTTTCGTCTTTTTACTTCTACTGTTTCTATCTCGTTTCCATTTATATCGGTCACTAAAAGCACTGCTTTGTTCTTTTGGATCTGCACGTTTACAAAATGCTCTATTTTACTAGATTTTTTTGTTTCGGGAAGCACCAGATCGATATCATATAGTGGTGCTCCGGCTCCAGCGGAGGTAATATAATGGACTCCATTTTTTGTAGCTCTATGGTAATGATGATCATGACCATTAAAGAACACCTGAACGTTATGCCTTTCAAAAATATCGCCCCAGAATTTTCTAGTTTTCTCTGCTTCGGCTTTTCTATTTTTCATGGCACTGTAAAGGGGTTTATGTTGAAAAATAAAAACAAAGCCTGCCTCCTTATTAAGTTCTAACACTTTTTCCAACCATTTTTTTTGAGTGATGAAATATTCTGAGAATGCTTCTTGCCAAAAGGCATCACTATTTTTATCGGAAACAAATTCGGGTTGGGAGATCTGTTTTCCTTCACTGTCCAACACGATCATCAGGGCGTCTCCAACCGTGAAGTAATAATATTTCTCATTATTGGGAAGGTCAAACAAATCGTAATAATAGGGAGAATCCTTCTCGTGATTACCTAGCACCGGATAGTATGGTGTATTTCGCATCAAATCTTTGTTTACCTCAAAAAACGCTTCCCAATCCTCTATTGAGCGACCGTTGGAAACCAAATCTCCTGAATTGACAATGAACTTTGGATTGGTTTCCATTATTTTGGCTACCACCTTGGCATGTACATCATGCCTACTTCTAGAATCGCCGGTCACCACAAAATTAAATGGGATTCTTTCTTCTGGATAGGTCGTTAATGTTCCTTTCCCCTCATCGGTTCCATCGTTAAGCACATCATAATTATATTCCGTATTGGGCTTTAATCTGCCTAAATGGATTGTATGGTGTTTGTATTCAGTTATGGTTTTCACATTTCCTTCAGGATCAGTCAAGGTGGGCTCACTTTCTTTGGTGGACCAGTTTATGGTGGCCTCCTTGGTTCCCATTTGCTGAATATAGGGCCCGAAGGCAATTTTTTGGTTTTCTTGTGCCATACCAATAACACTGATCAATAGGTAGGATAAGAACAATACTTTTTTCATGTTTTAAATTTTAAATATTTATGCTACTATTTTAACTGCTTTGCCATTTTCTCTTATGACGTTATTTTTATTCCTTTATCCATTTCGATGGAAAGGCTACATGCTTTATGGTTTTATTCCCCTTTATGTGATAGGAGTAGGTAATATGGACCAATCCATCACTGGATTGAATCATGGACGGATAGGAAAACGACCCGTCTTTATTGCTTTCCATTTCAAGAGACCGACTCCATTTCCAAGTTTTTCCTTCATCATCCGATAGGCTTACGGCCAAACTGTATCTCCCCGATTCCAAATCGTTGTAGACCATAATCCAATCGCCATTATTAAGCACCAAGGTTTCTACACTGGTGCCTGGATTTGGAATATTGGATTCGGTTGCTGCTGTCCAAGAATAGCCTTCGTCCGTGGAAGTACTTTCCAAAATCCTTCCTGGTGCATCCCCATTATCGCGCATATAAGCTATTAGACTTCCGTCTTTCTTTTGCACAATACTAGGCTGAATATTGCCATAGCCCACAATAGGCAAACTAGGTTGCCAAGTGGCACCATCATCATCAGATATACCGATCAGGGAAAGATTATAACCATCCGAATAAAGTGGCAATAGGATTCGCCCAGAGGGGAGTACAATGGGATGGATCCGCGTCATCCATCCAGTTTCTTTTTTAGTCTTATCCTTTGCGGCCTCTAGGATCATATTTTCGTATTTTGGCGCATATTCTGCCCATGTAAGGCCTCTAGAACCCATTTTATTAAACTGTTCCTCTATGGTCTTTTCAAAAGATTCATCGGGTTTTAAAAGGATAACATCCTGCCATTCCCATTTCGGGATATCCGATTGCATATAATCTGAAGCTACCTTATATTTTAATATAGACCGCTCCCATTGATTGGCCTGAACCACAATCCAGAACAGGTATAATTTCCCTTTCGCATCCAAAAAAAGCACAGGGTTACAATCTGGTTGGCCAGGCGTGTCGGCCAATAAGAAAGGTTCACTCCATGTCTTGCTTCCTTTTTTTAATTTGGAACCATTTATGACTACATCATTGGAATTGCGTTCACCAGAACCTTGAAACCAGCACGACATAAGGTCACCGTTTGGAAGTTCTACGATAGAACTAGAGTGCACATGTTGCCCTTGAAAAGGAAAGATGTACTCCTCTCCATACTGCTGTTTTTGTGCAAAAAGAGTAACGGATATAAAAAATAAAACTAAATAACAAAGGTAGGTTCTGTACCTATTTTGGATGGCAATCAATCTATTCATATTTAAAAATTTGTTTTGGTTCTACTTCAATTGCCATAATTATATCATAGCCATTTAAAGCGGTTGTTTTTGCGGTTTTAATCACTGATTCTATTTACACTGGATAAAAGTGGAACAGATTAAGGGAGGTTAATTAGTTAATACCTACTAAAATAATTCATTTTCCTTCCCGTTATCACCGGGTTGTGATGAAATACATTGAAAAAGAGGATGTCTAAAAACAGTCTGATTTTCCTGTCGAGCGAAATTGCATACTTGCTAACATTACGCCATTACAAGTTTTCTACTGCGCTAAAATGAACCTCAAAATCTATTTTTTAAACTTCCTCTTTTATTTAATTGAAAAAATTATTAATACGGTTTTCCCGTACCCTGCAGCAACCACATTTTGGACCATGCGCTGTTATTACTATCTGGTGCGGTAAATTGTGTTGGCTCCAACTTATCAATGGCATCATTAGCATTTTCAGTATTGCTATTAATTTCATCGATATTATAATAAAATCTCAGTGGAATTGCAGCACGTTTGCTTGATGGCCCTGTGGTAAGGTTAGGCAAGCCCGTCCTTCTGTAATCGAACCAAGATTGGGTCGCAGAAGTCCAACTAGCTATCCATTTTTGCTCCATAATATCCCCCAAGCCTCCAAAGCTTATTCCTGCCATATAATTGGCATACTCATCTCCAATACCCCAAGCCTCAAAAGACTGCTTAATACCCTCGTTATAGTAATTCTCTGCACTTCCGGACACCCAACCTTTAAGTGCTGCCTCCGCCAAAATAAAGTTAACCTCGGCTGCAGAAATCAATCTCGACTTTAACAAGGGGCCCTTAGCTTCCTTATAAATATCATTTAACTGGGAAACAGAAGGATTATAAGTTCCTTGGGCCGGATTTACCCTTAAGTTAAATGAGCCTCCGAAAGGAATGGCAGTTGGCAATCCCACATAATCTTTATTATAGTTTACAGGTACCCCTACAATCTCCAAATGATCATCAACCAATTTTTGGCCAACATATCTTTCCCCGTTGCGAATTTGATCCGTATTCTCAGGCTCTCCTGTAGCTAAAACCAAAGGTATTTCTATCTTATTGGCCCAAACCCCCAATCTAGGGTCATCCAAAGCCAGCAAAGCATCTACCAAGGTTGCCGACATTTTAATTCTAAAATAGTTTCCAGCTGGATCACTACTAAATTTGGTTGTTGATGGCCATGAATCGGCTCCACTTGAACCAACATAATCTACATTAGCATCATCGGAAGCGTTCATGATCAATGGATATTGACTTGGATTAGAAGTAATATTTTTAATTCCTGCTTCTGCTATCCCTGGCTCCTTTTCTGATAGTCGCATGTAATAGCGAAGTGCTAATGAATTGGCAAATTTCCTCCATTTAGCAACATCGCCACTATAAAGGATATCCTGATTTTCTAGAATACTAAAATAAGCATCTTGATTTTTGGACAATAAACTATTCGCCCTATCCAAATCCGATAAGATACCCGTATAGATTACCTTTTGGTTATCAAAGGCGGTATCAAAAAACTCAACCCCTTCATCCCCTCTTAGCGCATTGGTATATGGTGCATCACCATAGAGGTCGGAAATCATTCCGAATAAATAGGCCTTCATAACCAATCCCACTCCGATATGAAACTCCAAATTATCTACTTCAGCTTTCTTTAGCAGGGTTTTATCATTTGTCAAAAGGCTATAATAGCCGTTCCAATTAAAGGATCCATTGCTCCAATCGTAGGAATTATGTCCTCCGGACCAACCATCTTTTTGGGTATGCTGCATCACCCCAGCAATATCCCCGAATCCCAAATCAACCACATTCTTGGCCGTTCCTGAAATTACAGTGGCAATCAAAAGATTGGGATCCACATTGTCCGATCCTATTTGATTAGGATTTTCATTTAAGTCCTCTAAGCCGTGGCAGGACACTAAAACGATGAGTCCCAAAACCAATATGGCTATTTTATTTATTATCTGATACATCATGATCTAAGTTTTATTTTATTAAAATGTTATACCAATTTTAAAACCAACTGGGACAACCCATGGATCCACATTATAGCGCTCAACACCCTGCTTAAACTGAGTGCCTCTTTTATCTTTACCCGTTTCGGCCTGAAATGCCCTTTCTGGATCTATTCCGAAAGCCGAATCCTTGGTCCACAACATAATATTTCTACTGTAAACAGATACACTAACATTATCCAAGCCTGTTCTAGATAAAAGCTTTTTAGGAAGATCATAGCCTATAGATACTTCCCTAAGTTTTATATAATCTGCATCGAACATATGCTGTGTTCCAAATGCCCATGGATGGGAATAGGAAAATGGCATAAATAAGGTACCCACATTTCCAAGGTTTTCACTGACCAATACAAAGTTGCCGTTTCCATCATAAGTCCCAATAACTCCTGCATCAAAAACACCGTCGTAAACTACAGAACCCCCAAAAGATTCGGGAAGACCCCCGTTACCTGGTGTACCACCTATAGACCTAAGATCTTCACTGAAAATAAATTCCCCTGCATTGTCTAATACCCACTGTTTAAGTTCAGGTCCTGGCTGGGCAATACCCGGGTTTACCATTTCCAAAAGTTGTCCCCCAAAACCATCTTCTGTCATATATCTGGAGGTTTGAGACATATACTGTCCGCCAGAACGCCAATCGAAGGTCATGTTCAATGTAAAGTTCTTGTACGAAAAACTGGATTGCAGTCCCAAAATAAAATCTGGATTGTAGTTTCCCACTTTAACCAATTCTTCTTGAGGCAACCATTCTCCTTCATCGGGATCTATCAAAGGATATCCAAAATAGGGGGAATTTGCATCGGTAACTCTTAATTTTTCCAAGGAATATATATTTCCAAGCAAGCCATCTTCTCCGGTGGCTGGGTTAGCCACATAACCTCGTGACTTACTTTTGTTTTCACTCCAAAATTCAATATAATCTACACCGTCAGACAATTCCAAAATTTTAGATTCATTCTTAGTGAAATTAAAATTCAAATCCCAATTAAAGTTCTCCGTTCTAATGGGAGTTACACCTAGAGAGAGTTCCCAACCCTTACTTTCCAGGGCTCCAGCATTAATACTCACACTACTATATCCTGAAGATCCAGGGATGGTAATATTGGGTACAATTTGATTTCTGTTTTCAACCGTATAGTAAGTTCCTTCAAATCGAAACCTATTGTTGAACATGGTCAAATCCACACCAAATTCTTTTGAGGTGGCTTCCTCTGGTTCCAATGTAGGTGTACTTAAACCTCCAGAAGCGCTATATAGCACTGCATTGTCCCATACCCCGGCATTATTGTAATACGCCCCCAACTGATAGGGGCTGGTGTCATTACCCGCTCTCGCCCAACCTCCTCTAAGTTTAAAAAGATCCACCTTAGGAATATCCACGACCTCGCTTAGCAAGAAACTCAAGGAGGCGGAAGGATAAAAATAAGACCTGTTGTCTATGGGCAAGGTACTTGCCCAGTCGTTCCGCGCACCCACATCTAAATAAAGCATATCCCAAAATCCGAAATTGGCCAAGGCATACACACTATTAATTCCTCGTTCACTAAAGAAACTAGAGTAGTTCAAAGCCGTAGGAGCAATATTCTTTACCGTAAACAAGTTTGGAACAATAAGTCCAACCCCAGAGAATGCAGAATTACTAAGCCCCGTGTTCTTTTGGTACATTAAGTTTCCACCACCGGAAAGACTAAAATCGAAATTACCAAAATCCTTTGTATAGGTTGCCAATACATCGATGTTAGTCTCCAGACCTTCACTTTTAGCAATACCATAGGTTCCATTATTGGTCTCCCTGCTATACCCTGGAGCCATTTTAGTTTCTTGAGTCTGATTAAAACTATTCATATTATAACTAGTCCTCAATTTAAAAGCGGGAGAAACAACCCAATCCAAGGCCACATTCCCAAAGATCCTAAATCTGGAATAACTATTATTTATCTCATTTGCCAAAAAGTAGGGATTATCATAACCTGGTAAAATCGTCAATACATCCGTACCTGGTAAATCATAATCCCTTAATATCCCAAGATCTATATTACTAGGAGTACTATATGCATATTGTAAGGGGTTAGCACCTCTGTTGGACGCTGGCCTATTATCGGCATAACTATGTACCACATTTACATTAGTACTTAGAATCAGCTTATGATCCATGTTAGAAGATGCCGATAATGAAAAACTGTTTCTATTTACGTCAGAATTGGGAACCAAACCCGTATTGGACATATTAGTTACCCCCATTCTATAGTTCATGACATCCGTGCTATTCGTAACCGAAAGACTATTATTGGTAGTTATCCCTGTTTGCACAAAATTTTTAACGTTATTGGGATAAGACCTTAATTCGGTGGGTATGGGAACTCCGTTGGCATCCAAAGGCGCCCTCCATTGCACGGCATAATACCCCTTATCCAATTCCGGACCGCCGACACCACCAAACGAAATATCTGGCATTAAATAACTACCCCCTTGAGATTCTGGGGAATACGAAAATTGACCAGAGGCAAACCTAGTGTTCTGATTTAAAAATTTATAGGGTACATCAAAAACGGTACTCGACGAAAAGGAAACCTTCATTTTCTCCTTATTCTTAGCCTTTTTAGTGGTAATCAATACCACCCCGTTACCAGCCCGAGAACCATAAAGCGCTGCAGCACTGGGTCCTTTTAAAATAGTGACATCTTCAATACTATTGGGGTCCAAATCCGAAATAGCGTTTCCGTAATCCACAGCATTCCTATCTCCAAATCCACCAATATTATTTAGGGAATTGGATATGGGAACCCCATCGATTACAAAGAGTGGCTGATTGTCCGAACTCAAGGAAATGGCTCCACGAATTACCATACTTACAGAAGAACCTGTGCCTCCCGTAGAATTAAGGGTAACACCGGCCACCTTTCCTGACAGGGAATTCAATACATTCTCCTGAGCTACTCGGGTCAGTTCCTCCCCTGCTACATTTTCAACAGAATACCCCAAAGACTTATCTTCCCTTTTGATACCTAAAGCGGTCACCACTACCTCATCCAAGGCTTCTGCACTTGGAGCCATAGCAATGTTAATGGAAGTCCTACCATTAACGGCAGTTTCCTGTACCTCAAATCCCAAAGAAGTAAAGACTAAAACACCATTCCCATTGGGTATGTTAATACTATAATTACCATCAAAATCAGAAGACACTCCTTGGGTGGTTCCTTTTAGTACGATACTTACACCAGGTAATGGCATACCGTCTTCTAAAGACGTAACATTACCCGTAACTGTATGTTGCCCTGATTGCGCCGATAGCAAGGCCGTGCAAAATAACAGCAGCAGCAAACACATTTGTTGAACTATCGGTTTTATATAATTTATGTAATTGTTCATAAAATTGTATTGTGGTTGGTTAATTTATTCTGAATATCCCTATCTCCCATTGTTTAGATGAATTATTTCACAGCCTCAAAAGTAAGTACAAGTGCATGGGTACTGAGTGGCGCATAATCCGGAGAAGCAGATATAAACATGATTGCTTTCAATGAATTATCCTTAACTTCCTTAATAATCACCTTTCGCTCGTAATCTAACAATCCAAAAAACATGGTCCCCGAAAACTCCAAGGTACTTACTCCGTTATAAGTCAAAGCCCCTCCAGGCCCATATACAGATGATACAGTTAAATCAGCATTTTCCTTATAAGTAAAAGTAGCATTGGGCTCTGGGGCAAATAAGCCAGTACACAAACCAAAATCTTGATTACTACTGGGGTTTTTTATTCCCGCACCGCCAGTTGTCAAAAACTGATAGACCAAACCACTTAATGCGGCCCCATCCTTTAAATCCATCGAATAATCCCCATTAAAATTAAAGGTATACTCATCCTGATACACTTCGCTCAGTCCTAACCCACCTCCTAATATACCCGCTGGAAGAGGGTTTGGAGCTGCATTAAAAGGGGTCAAACCTGCATTTGAATTGGCGAAATAATCCCCAGCAGAATGGGCGCTTGAAATTCTCCAAGTTTTACCACTGGTAGCTGTAGGGCCACCTGTAAGTAATATATAAGGCGTTAAATCCACCGCCAAATTAAATTCCTTACTCACAGAACTTCCATCTGAAGATGTTGCGGTCAACTTCCCAGAATAATATCCTCCATCAGAGAAGACATGAACCGGGTTCTTTTCCGTACTGGTAGACCCATCACCAAAATCCCACAGCCATGAGGTCGCGTTATTGGTCAACCCCTGGAAGGCTACTTTCTTTCCAACGGTACTCTGAAAAACATCTACGGTAAGAGGAATATCTTCCAAACCACTGCTATCATCTGAGCTACAAGAAGACAATGATAGCATGATCGAAAATAAAATTCCATACAACAGTATTAGATTTTTTTGAATCATAAATAGTAGTTTTAAGTTAGTTTTTTTTGTAATGCCTAAGATCGAATAATATTAATCACCAAAATCCTATTCGCAACTTGATGTCCATAAGTTAACGATATGTTAATATTAAGGCTAATTAAATGCACTTGCATCAAAAATATATTTAAAATCTTCAATACTATTCAGTTATATTATTAAATACACATTAAATATTAACCCTCGATTTAATAAATTAAATATATTTTTGTTAAATAAGTCAATATTCTTATTAAGTTTTATGCATGCATAATAAGAGCATTTTTAACATTTAAATGTGAAGATTTATGAATATAAAATCTTACAGCGCATCTGAGTCAAGTTTGAGCTTTTTACTCATTACATTCTTCTTATTAGCATCTCTTACTATCTATTCCCAGCAACTAAAGGTGGGAGCAGCTATGCGTAATATTACCCCAGACCCTCTTATTGCTGTTTCGGGGGGAGTAGGGATTCCAAAACCTGCAAGTGTCAAAAAAGGTGATTTGACCGTAAGGGCCATGGTCTTGGAAAAGGCTGGGGAGAGAATTGCAATTGTCAATATAGATAACCTTGGATGGCCCGCTGCACTTGGCAACAGAACCAAGGCCTTAATTAAAGGCATTCCCCCAGAAAATATTATGATTGGCGCCACCCACACCCATAGTGCCCCTGATGCATACGCCTTTCCAGATGAAACTGGAAAATCTTCCGCAGACCTCGCGTATTTAGATTGGTGTGTTACTGAGATGGCAGATGCCATAAACGAAGCTATAGAAGGTTTAGAGCCCGCTTATCTGAAAATTGCAGTTGGAGAAGCTAAAGGAAAAATTGCCTACAACTATTATGCTCCTAATCTGTACGACCCAAGATGTGGAGTGATCCAGGCCCTTGGGACCGGAGGAAAAAATAAGGACAAGCCTATAGTTACTCTGGTAAACTATGCCATTCATCCAGAGGTAATTGGTAATGGTCAAGGAATATTGAGTCCAGATCTAGTAGGTCCATTATATGACCGTATAGCCACTAAAACCCAAGGGATGGCTATATTTATGAACGGGGCCCAGGGAGGAATGGTCACTGCAGACAACAGATTGGACCAAAACAAAGAGGCAAACGACTGGGAGGAATGTATTAGAATAGGCAATTTGTTGGCAGACGAAGCCCTGCGTCTGTTATCCGATGCAAAACCACAGCGCAATCCACAACTTTTCATACAGAGTCAACAAGTAACTTTCCCAATCGAGTCAGAAATGATGCGATCTATTCTGAATAACTCTCCTTTAAGTCTGGGAACTACCGAAGATGGGAAGATCTCAACCACAATTAACCTTTTAAATATAGGCACCGCCCAGATACTTACTATTCCAGGGGAGGCCCTTCCCAATATTGGCTATTTTCTTAAGCGAAAAATGCCAACTGACCATCCATTTCTATTTGGGCTGACCAACGATGCCTTTGGTTATATCTTAACTAAGGAGGATTACAACAGTTTTAAACGGTACGAATATATTACCAAGACCAGTTTAGGAGAAAGGACTGGGGAAATCATGGTCACGGAACTATTAAATCTCGTTAAACGTAGTCCAGAACCAGACAAAACCATAACACCATTATCACATTAATATAAGAAGCAATGAAAAAATACCTATTCCTATTTCTATTGATGTCCTTAACACTGGTTTCTGCCTGTAAGGAAGGTCCAACCAAATTGGCAGACAACAAGGACATCTCAGATCCAATAACACCCGAAACCGCTTTAAAAAGTTATTTACACAATAACGACTCCCATTTTAAATGGGAAATTAAAGACACCTATAAGATTGGCGAATCTACAGTTTACGATCTTCTTCTGACCTCCCAAAAGTGGCGCGAATTTATCTGGACTCATCAGTTATCAATAATGGTGCCTAAGGAGGTGACCCACAATGGAGCCTTATTGTTTATTTCCGGTGGGAGTATAAAAGACGGTTCTCCCAATTGGTCGTCAAATCTAGGGGATAAAAGAGCCCTAAGTTTTAACCATATTGCAGAAAAGAACCAAGCAATTGTAGCCATCCTAAAACAAGTTCCCAATCAACCACTTTATGATGGTTTGGTAGAGGACGAACTAATATCCTATACCCTACACAATTACAAGAATGACAAGGATCTTACTTGGCCTTTGCTTTTCCCAATGGTAAAGAGCGCTGTTAGCGCCATGGATGCGGTACAGGAGTTTAGCAGTAAAGAATTAAAACAACAAATAACCCGTTTTACCATATCGGGAGCCTCCAAAAGAGGTTGGACCACGTGGTTGACTGGTGCCAATGACAAAAGGGTAACCGCTATTGCCCCCATGGTCATCGATGTACTTAATATGCCCGTGAGCCTAGATTATCATATTACCGCATGGAACGAATACAGTGATCAGATCAACGATTATATAAAGCTAGAAATTCCCCAAACCGTACGTTCTGCAGAGGGTAATGCCATTACTCAAATGGTGGACCCCTACTCCTATAGGGACAAACTCACTATGCCCAAATTGATATTTATTGGCACCAATGACGAGTATTGGCCCGTAGATGCCGTTAAAAACTATATAGATGATATCCCCGGCGAAAATTATCTTCATTATGTTCCTAATGCAGGCCATGATCTTGCTGGGGGAGAACAAGCCTTGAAAGCATTGAGTGCGTTTTGGGGAAAATTATTAAATGAAAAACCCCAACCTCCATTATCCTATAAAATAAACTCTGATAAGGAATCAGCCACTTTAACCGTAACCACAACCTCCAAGGAACTACAAAATGCGTATTTGTGGTCTGCAGATTCCGAAGATCGCGATTTTAGGGATGAAGAATGGACCCCCATTAAAATTGAAATAAAAAACCCAAAGGATATTTTCTACCATATCCAATTTCCGAAAAACGGATTTAAGGCATTTTATATCGATTTGGAATTCAGCGACCCAAATGGTGGTCTATACACCAAGAGCACTAGGATGTACGTAACGGATACCGATGAAATTCTTTAGAAAAAAAAACAGTCGTTGGTCGGTTGCAATAGTTGCTTTACTATTGTTGACCTGCATGTATCTGTTGATATCCTTTCTTAGTACCAGCCATAGTATTTCGGTAACCAACTATTATGAATATGACAAGGCAATCCCCTTAAATGACACGCTGGCACCCTTGCAGGATACTTCTGATTTTTATCTGTACCACCTACAGTACACCAGTGTACACAACAAGATTGTAACCGGACTATTGAGTATACCCAAAATTGGAAAGGCTCCCTATCCAGTAATAATTTTAATGCACGGACTTGGCGACCATAAGGCGGTAGATTATGTAGCCTATGGCAATTCTCTTTTTACTAAAAATGGATATGCTGTCTTGCGGTTAGATATGAACGACCACGGGGAAAGAAAAGGGGATTTTTATGATTTCGATCTTACTGGGCCACACAAATATTGGACTAGGGAAATTATTGCCCAGACTGTTTTTGACCTAAGACGTGCCGTAGATTTTATAGAGACCCAAAATAATCTAGATGCCTATAGAATAGGGTATTATGGTATTAGCCTTGGGGGAATAACGGGCACAATATTCTGCGGGTTGGAAGACAGAGTAAAAGTTCCAATTGTAGCATTGGCAGGGGGACAATTAAATCTACTTTATGGAAAGGGCGGTCTATCGCGGGAGGCAAAAGAATTTACCAGTATTATTGAACCTTTAAATTTTGTAAAGCAGATAGCCCCACGTCCCTTTTTAATGTTAAACGCCAAAAATGACGAGGTAGTTCCGCCAATGATGTCCAAATTACTTTTTAAAGGCGCGAGGCAACCAAAAGAAATAATATGGTACAATGCCAAACATAGGGACGCTCCTTTAGACAGTATCTATGGCGATGGCCTCAATTGGTTTAACGAATATTTATAATCAAAAAATACATCATGAAAAAATTACTCTTAACTAAATCTATATTGGCCTTGAGTCTTTCTGTATTTCTAATGGGATGTGGAGAAAAGAAAAGTAAGGACCAAGTAGCCACAACTACCTTGGATAGCTTAGAACAGTTATCCGAAACCCCCAATACATGGGCCGAAAAATTGGGCTGGCCAGCAGGAAAAAAAATTATCATGCTACATGCAGATGATATTGGCATGTGCCCAGAAGCGAATATTGCGGCCAAAGCGCAACTGACAACTGGCCAAATTCAGTCCGCAGCGGTAATGATCCCTTGTGCCAGTGCCGAAGAATTTATCAGCTGGGCCATAGAAAATCCGAAAATGGATATCGGGTTGCACCTTACCCTCACCAGTGAATGGAAGGAGTACCGCTGGGGGCCTATCACCGACAAAACCCAGGTCCCCGGTTTAGTGGACCCAGAATCCAAATTATGGCGAAGCGTACCAGAAGTGGTACAAAACGCCTCTGATTTAGAAGTGGAAAAAGAGATCCGCGCCCAAATAGAACAATCCATTGCTTGGGGCTATACCCCAGATCATATAGACACGCATATGGGGACCCTGTATGGCGATCCTAGTTATGTGAAAGCATATATTAAGGTAGCTCAGGAATACGGTATTCCAGCAAATATCATAGACATTTCCAACCCAAAAGTATTGGCCCTATTTAAGGAACAAGGATATCCTTTGGATGATTCGGTTGTTGACATGATAGCTGGCTACACTCTTCCCAAATTAGACTTTTTTACGAGTGCCCCTAAAGCCAAATCTTATGACGAAAAGATAGCCAACTTTAAAAAACTTATTCTCGCACTGAAACCTGGACTCACCGAAATTATTTTTCACCCCTCGGTAGAGACCGAGAACTTAAAGGGAATAACCAATTCTTGGCAGCAAAGAGTATGGGAGGCCAAAATGTTCGGAGACCCTGATCTAATCGATTTTTTCAAAGAAGAGGATATCATTTTTACCAATTGGAAAGAAATTATGGAGCGGTTCAATGCCATGAAAGAATAGGACCGGACAACAATAAACAAATTAAATTATTCTTGCCTATTGCCTCATAACCGAAGACATCCGTTAATATTAGGTAATATATGATGTAATTAGCACAATATATACGAAGTAATTCTCAGTTCTTTAAAGTTTATTTGTCAGTAGTGGTTGGTTTGCGGCCATGCGTATTTTGTGTCAACAATTTAAGATAGCAACACTAATATATGAATACTACTACTGGAATTATTCTCGCAATTTCATTAATTATAATCATGTTCGGGATGGGACTTTCCCTAACCCTTTCAGATTTTAAGAGAGTTTTGATCTACCCGAAAGCCATGATTGTGGGCCTTTCCTGCCAAATTATTCTACTTCCGCTCATCGGATATCTTATCACCCTATATTTAAACCTGTCTCCTACCACGGCCATTGGCGTAATGTTATTGGCCGCATGTCCTGGTGGACCAACTTCCAATATGTTGACCTATTTGGCTAAGGGAGATTTGGCATTGTCTGTTTCCCTTACAGCGGTGGCCAGCCTGCTCACCATTATTACTATTCCGATCATAGTGCAATTTGCGCTGGTAGAATTTGCAGATCAAAGCTTAACGGTCAGCGTAGATGCCATGACCATGGTTAAACAATTATTGGTCATCGTAATTGTTCCCGTAGGGATAGGAATGTTGGTGAAAGATAAGTTTCCCCACTTTGCAAAAAAAATGGACAAGCCCGTGAAAATAGCCTCTGCCGTAATTTTTATCTTGGTCATTATTGGAGTTACTTTTAGCATTAAAGATGTTTTTATGAGTTACTTGCAAGAAGCGGGGCTTCCAGCTATTTTGTTAAATATAAGCACTATGACCGTTGGTTTTCTACTGGCTGTATTGTTTAAACTATCCAGACCACAAGCCATTAGTATTTCCATAGAAACCGGAATTCAAAACGGGACCTTGGCCATAACTTTAGCCACTATTGCACTTAACAATGCGGAATATTCCATTGTTCCAGCAATCTACGGTCTCCTTATGTTCGTTACCGCCACAGGTATCATATTTATAAGAAAACCACTTGGTGTAAAAGACGAACTAAGCATAGAAGAAAAATTATAAGTCAACATTACCTCCCTCCTCGATATGAAAAAAAGACATCTAATTGTAATTCTAATCCTTTTCATCTTTTTTGTCATTTCCTTTTTGACCAATATTTTAGGGCCTTTGATCCCCGATATTATTACGGATTTTAAAATGAGCCTTACCATGGCTGCATTATTGCCTTTTGCCTTCTTTATCGCCTATGGTGTTTTCTCGATCCCATCCGGAATTGCAGTAGAGAAATACGGGGAAAAAACAACAATTTTGGGAGCATTTTTTATCGCATTTTGTGGCGCAATTTTGTTCTCGCTCGTCCCCACTTTTCCCATTGCTTTACTATCCTTGTTTTTAATAGGTTCAGGAATGGCAATGTTACAAGTAGCTATTAACCCTTTATTACGGGTTGCAGGAGGGGAGGAACATTTCGCCTTTAACTCTGTGTTGGGACAATTGGCGTTTGGACTAGCCTCTTTTGTGAGTCCATTCCTTTTTTCTTATCTAGTTCTAAATCTAGAAGACTACTCTGGAACAGAAAACAGCAATTTTATGATCACTCTTTTTCATAATTTGGTTCCGGCAGAACTCCCTTGGGTATCTTTATATTGGATCTTTGCCATTATTTGTTTGTTGATGCTGGTCTTAATCGCTCCCGTAAAACTTCCCAAAGTGGAAAGAAATGAGGAGGAAAAAGCGGGAAATTGGGCTACAAATAAAGTGCTTTTAAAAAATAAAAAAGTCATCTTCTATTTTATGGCCGTGTTCGCCTATGTGGGTACTGAACAAGGCGTAGCCAACTGGATGTCCCAATTTTTATCCCAATATCACGGTTTTGATCCCAGAATAGAAGGTGCCACCACTATTTCCCTATTTTGGGGATTGTTGACCGTAGGTTGTATCCTTGGTCTTATTTTGCTAAAAATAATGGATAGCAAACTAGTATTAAAACTCTTCTCTGGAGCCGCAATCCTGAGTCTCACGGCCGCCTTATTTGGATCTGCCCAGGTGGCACTTATTGCATTTCCTATGATAGGTTTTTTTGCTTCTGTAATGTGGTCCATCATTATTTCATTAGCATTGAATTCTGTTAGGGACAATCACGGGGCGTTATCTGGCATTCTGTGTTCAGGAATAGTAGGCGGTGCCGTAGTCCCTTTAATAGTAGGTTCTATTGGAGACGCCATTGGACTAAGGGGTGGAATGATTTTTTTATACCTGACCTTGGGCTTTATTTTCAGTATTGGGTTTTGGGCCAAACCTTTAATCAATAATCAAACTACTAAAATAAAGGATCTATTAGGCTACAAACCTGCTCCTAAACCCTTCACTGATTTTAAGAGCAATATTTACCCACCTAACAATTAAGAAAATGAAGAAAAAATCCATTTTTCACAAAATAATCATACATCAATTTAAAAAAACCAATCGGATGAAATTACTATTCTTTTTATGTTCTTTGATACTCATATCTTGTAAAGGAAAAATAGAAAAATTACCCGATATTATTCCCTTAAACCATCCTGCCATTGTAGAACAGGAATTTATTTACGAATTAGATAAGGCACTGACTCCGGAATGTCACGCCTCTACCGTAGAGGTCAGCAATGGTATTGTGGTGGCTTCCTGGTTTGGGGGTACCAAGGAAAAAAATGACGATGTAGGGATATGGGTATCGCGCAAAACCGACGGATCTTGGTCCGCTCCCGTAGAGGTGGCCAATGGGGTACAAGCAGATGGTTCCCGATTTCCTAGCTGGAATCCGGTGCTGTTCAAGCCAAAAGACCAACCCCTAATGTTATTTTACAAGGTAGGGCCCGATCCTAAGGATTGGTGGGGTCTTTATATGACCTCCAATGACGATGGGAAAACTTGGTCTGCCCCTATAAAACTTCCTGACGGAGTCTTGGGACCTATAAAAAATCAGCCTATACAATTGGCTAATGGAGAAATAATATCCCCATCCAGTACAGAAAGCGATAAGGACGGATGGCAGATACATTTAGAACATAGCTCAGATTCGGGTAAAACTTGGTCCCGGACCGAATCCCTGAACGACGGAAAAGAATTTGGTGCCATACAGCCAGTAGTATTAAATTATGGCGATGGGAAACTACAATTATTGAGCCGTACCGAAAATAATGTAGTCTCACAAAACTGGTCCAACGACTTCGGTAAGACCTGGGATAAAATGACCGCCACACAACTACCCAATCCAAACTCGGGTATCGATGGCGTAAGTCTAAAGGATGGGCGACAATTATTGATCTACAACCCCACAGGAAAAAACTGGGGAGACCGGGTACCTTTAAGTCTGGCACTATCCTCTGATGGAAAAAAATGGGATAGAGTGCTAGATTTGGAACCCCTACGCGAAACCACGGATAAAGAAGGCGAAGAGTACTCCTACCCTACCATGCTACTGGCAGAGGACGGAATGGTCCATATTGTATATACCTGGAATCGAAAAACGGTGAAATATATAAAGTTGGACCCAACAAAACTTAAATAAAGTAGGCTGATGCAAAAATGGGGAAAGGTATTGTTAAAAATAGGGGTCGGCTTATTGCTATTGTTGGGCTTAATTTTCTTTATTGCTACTGCCTCTATAGATACCACCCCCTATTTTGAAACGGAATACTACCATAATACCATCGCGAAAATGGAGGTGGCGGCTAAAAACAAAACTGAAGCCCAGGGCTCTCTTTTAGCCGGATTTGCAAAAGTAAATATTACCCCCACGATAGTCGAGGGGAGCCCGAATCTCGAAATAGGTGAATTTAATCGAATTAAATTAGCTGGATATGGGGATGGGAAAATTGCCAATGGGGTGCACGATTCCATTTACGCCAAGGCAATAGCATTACAAGTAGGGGAACAAAAGTTGGTATTGATTAGCGCCGACCTCCTCTTAATGCCAGAGCCTGTAGTGATAGCGGTTTCGGAAAAACTAAAAGGACTTATAGAACGGGATCAACTATTATTTGGAGCAACACACACTCATTCTAGTATTGGGAACTGCCTTCCCAGCTATGTTGGCGAAAGTTTTGGTGGAGCGTATCAACCAGAAATGGTAGCCTGGCTAAGCGATAAGTTTGTCACCCTTATAAAAAAAGCGATAGCAGATAAACATCCAACTAAATTTTCATCGGGTTATATTAGAGTTCCCAATGTAGTTCGAAATAGGATTATTGGGGAACCAGGCAGATTAAACGATAAATTGGACGTGTTGTCCTTTGTACAGGACAACGGTAAGAAGGCAACCATAGGGATCTATTCTGCACACGCCACGGTAATAAGCACCTTTAACGACAAATTTAGCGGAGATTATCCTGGGTATTTTCAGCGACATTTAGAGGCGAACGGAACAGACCTTGCTCTTTTCTTTGCTGGTACCGTAGGGAGTCATTCCAACAAAGGAGAAGGTGAGAAATTTGAAAAAGCAAAATATATAGGGGAAACCCTAGCCGATTCCGCACAAGTAGTCCTAAATAGATTGGAATACAATCCAAACGTCCATTTATCAGCCATCACCACAGAATTGGAAATCCCAAAACTGCAATTCCTAAAGATTTCTGACCGACTGCGATTATCACCATTTATAGGTCAAAAATTAATGCCTGAAATAAAATCCATCCCCCTACAAGGATTCCAATTAAACAATCTTATATGGCTAGCATTGCCCTATGAACTAAGCGGAGAATATGGATTGGACCTTAAAAACGCTTTGGAAGCAGAGGGATACCAAATGGTCTTAAGCAGTTTTAACGGACAATATCTAGGTTATATCATCCCGCCAAAATACTATTATTACGACACCTACGAAGCAGCATTAATGGGGTGGTACGGTCCAAGTATGGGGGATTATCTCATGGAACTTAATTTTAAAATGGCCAATGTACTTACCCATTCCAAATTCTAAAGAGGCAACACTATGAAAGCATTTAAAAGAATCATAAAAATAACGGGACTCCTCTTTTTCCTATTTCTAATTGTTCTGGTTTCAATAGCCATGTACAATTGGCGGGACCGGCATCCGGAGTATTCCATAGATCTTAAGATAGAAAATAGTGCCCTTCAACCCATTAGGGCAGGGTTTGCAAAAAGGCCTATTACCCCAACCATTGTAGACACATGGAACGATGCCAATGGAAACCACAAATACAACAAAAGTGAGGGAGACACCTACAATGACAACAATAATAATGGCATATTTGACGCGTATTGGATTGCTGGCATGAGTAATGCCAAGCCTGCCCAAGGAGTCCATGACGATGTATGGTCTAGGGTAATGGTCATTGAGGATAACAATACAAGAATCGCCCTAGTATCATTGGATGCTATAGGTTTTTTACATGGAGACGTGGTCGATATTCGGAAACGCCTTCCCAAGGAATTAGGAATAGACTACACCCTAATTGCCTCGACCCACACCCATGAAAGCAATGATCTTGTTGGAATATGGGGAGAGAACATATTTAATTCTGGGGTTAACCCGGAGATGATGGAATACGTAAAAACCCAGACAGTGGCTGCCATTACAGAAGCGGTGAGCAATATACGAACTGCCAAACTGGTCTTTGCGGAAGATCTTTCGGGGGCCGACGCAAAGTTTATAAAGGATACTAGGAAACCCATTGTAAAGGCAACGGGAATTCATTTAATGCAGGTGCTGGATGCAGAAAATGGTACTACCATGGGCACCGTGATCAATTGGGCCAATCATCCGGAGACCCTTTGGTCTCAAAACCTTTTGATTAGCTCAGATTTTCCGCACTTCATTCGGGAAGCCATAGAAACTGGTGTGTATCACGATGGACAATTAATGCAGGAAGGATTGGGCGGAACGGCCATCTACTTTTCGGGAGCTATAGGTGGCCTAATGGCACCGCATCCCTCTTTGGCAATACCACATCCCTTCACCGGCGAGGAATTGTCAGAACCAACTTTTGAAAAGACAAAGGCGCTTGGAGATCAAATAGCCCTACTCTCCCTAGCAGCACTAAAGCAAAAGGGGGACACTATTATAGAAAGCAATATTTCTTTAAGGGCAAAGACCCTCTTGGCACCAGTAGAGAACAATATCTTTAAACTAGCCAGTGCCATGGGATTGATTGATATGGGCATGCCCGAATATTTTAAGCTAAGGACCGAAGTAGGCGCCATTCGTATTGGTCCCAGCCTTTGGTTAAGCATTCCGGGGGAAATTTACCCTGAAATTGTATATGGGGGCATTGAAGCGCCCGAAGGCAGGGATTTTGATATTCAACCCTTAGAAATCCCCCCAATAAAGGAGTTAATAAGGGACAAATACAAGTTTTACCTCGGCCTATCCAATGACGAGATTGGATATATTATTCCCAAAAGCGAATGGGACGTAGAAAAGCCCTATCTCTATAATAAGGAAAGCGCTACCTACGGAGAGAGTAACTCCTTGGGGCCAGAAACCGGGCCTATAATTTATAAGGCCTTAACGGAAGTGATTCAGGATTTGGACTAATATGATTTTCTTGGGGTCCATTTTTAATTGAGATTAAAAACTTGAGGTTGAGCAATTATTCACTGCATCCTTAACATTGGCTATTTTAAATCTATAGGGAAGCGACATTATTAATAATAGCTCTGCATTATTAACTGGCAACATAGAAAAACACAACTATCTACTATTTGTTTATCAAGGACAAGGTTAGGTTATAGTTATCGCGATGAAAGATAATCGGGAAGCACAAGCAAGCAAGTAATCAAAAGTTTACACTATCCCGTAATTGGAAAGGTTATTGGCACACATGTTTACACTTGGAAGCCTCCATCTGAATAATGATGTAAGAACATCATTATTCCATGATTTTCCCATAACTTTATTGTCCTTAAATCTTAAAGTAATAGATGTACAGCATTATAGATATAGAAACTACCGGGAACGGAATAATGGGCAATAAGATTACAGAAATCTCCATTTTCAATTTTGATGGTGAGGAAATAGTGGATGAATTCACTTCTTTGGTAAATCCGGAATGCGAAATACCTCATTTTATCACCGGATTGACAGGGATAGACGATAGTATGGTCAGAAACGCTCCAAAATGGCATGAAATAGGGGCCAAAGTATTGGAAATGACCCAAGACACCATTTTCGTGGCCCATAGCGTTAATTTCGACTATAATGTAATAAAGAATGAATTTAAGGATTTAGGGATTCCCTATATCCGGAAAAAACTCTGTACGGTTCGACTTTCCCGTAAATTGATACCTGGATTAAATTCTTACAGTTTGGGGAAATTATGCACCGCTCTAAACATTCCCTTAACCGATCGGCATCGGGCAAGAGGAGATGCGCATGCAACGGTATTGTTGTTTAAAAAATTAATGATTGCCGAGGGAGCTGATAGTGTATTCCAAACCTTTCTTAACTCGCGTTCACAGGAAGCCACTCTCCCACCCGGACTCCCTAAGGAAGTTTTTGAGAAACTTCCCAATGCGACAGGGGTTTATTATTTTAAGGACGAAAATGGCAGTATCATATATATAGGGAAGGCCATCGATATAAAAAAACGGGTCCTCGGTCATTTCTATAATAAGTCTAATAAGGAAAATCTCTTGTGCAAGGCTACCCACGACATAGATTATGAACTTTCGGGCAGTGAATTGATAGCACTTTTAATGGAATCTGATGCAATAAAACAACATTACCCAAAATACAATTCGAGCCAAAAAAGAAATTCACAAGAATTTGCTATTTTTTCCTATGAGGATAGAAATGGAATTCTACATCTGGCTTACAACAACCTAAAGATGGTTACGGACCCCATATGCACCTTCAATAACATTACGGAATGCAGGTCCTTTTTAGAGGAAATGTGCGAATCCAGCCTTCTATGTCCAAAATTCTGTCATTTACAGGAAAATACTGAAAGCTGCTCCCATTATAGCCTTAGTAGCTGCGAAGGGATATGTAGGGAAAAGGAGCCCCTTTCAGCATATAATGTAAAAGTGAAACGAGCCATTGAAGTCGTAAAGAATAAAAATCAGGATATAATGATTATCGAAAAAGGCAGACAATTTAACGAAGAAGCCTTTGTTTTAATAACGGCTGGGCAGTATAGGGGATTTGGATTTATCGAAAAAAACCAACAGATCACGACCTTGGAGGATTTGGAAAACTTTTTGGAACGTAAAAAAGAAAATATAGACACCATAAGAATAATTTCTTGGTACCTAAGAAAATTCCCCCGTAAAACCGCTCCAATACCACACACAACCCTGTAGTGCATGCAGAGATAGGAAAGCCTGGCTATAAAGCCGTTTCAGGAATCTAATTCTTTTTGCCGCTGCTTAAAAACACTAGTACTATACCCACCAACGCTACGCAGACCACGCCAAAGATTGCAATCATAACAATTCCATTACTCCAATTGACCAAGGGTAAAAATTTCATCATATTCCAAATTGTTTAAAATTTACAGATGCTAAAATAGTAGCATATAGTTTCAAATAATATGACTAATGTCAGCATCTAAAAATAATTCATCAGGTGCATTAACAAACTAAAATACAACAAAAATCTCCTAGTTACACATCAAAACTCACATAATTAAACCCAACTGGTCAACTATAAAGTCGATAATAAAAATATTGGATTACGATTAAATCACTAAAAGCAGGCAACCCTACCTCAAAAAAAATGCCCAAACAATAGGACATCTAAGTCTATTATTTGGGCAAATCTACTTATCAATTATATTCTTTACGATTAATTTCCTACAGTGTTGTGGGACACACATAGTCTGTAACCGGCACCCCGTTCTCCTTTAATCCCGCATACCCCCCTGCGATATCAATTAAGTTATGGATACCTCTACTCTTTAGGATTGAAGCGGCAATAACCGATCTATAACCTCCGGCACAATGCACATAAAATGGCGCTTCCTTCGGGAATTCTCCCATATATTGGTTAAGATAGTCCAAGGGTGTGTTATGGGCATCCACCACATGTTCCGATTGGTATTCCGAGTCTTTTCTCACATCGAAAACTGGAACTTTATCTTGAGCCAATATTGTTTTTAAATCACTTGCCGGAATAGAGGTAATGGTATCATAATCCTTACCTGCATCTTTCCAAGCATCAAAACTTCCATTCAAATATCCTATGGTGGCATCAAAACCAACTCGGGATAAGCGTATAATGGCCTCTTCTTCCTTTCCTTTATCCGTCACCAACAAAATGGGTTGTTTCACATCTGCGATCAGGGCTCCTACCCAAGGTGCAAATCCGCCATCTAATCCTATAAATATCGATCTGGGAATATGGCCCTTTACAAAATCGTCCTGATGGCGCACATCCAAGACTATCGCATCGGTAGCATTCGCCGCTTCCTCAAATTCATCTGGAGAAAATGCAGTAGTTCCCTTTTTTAGGATTTCACTGATATCTTCATATCCTTCCTTGTTCATCTTTACGTTTAGTGGAAAATATTTTGGTGGCGGCAATAATCCGTCTGTGACCTCTTTTATAAATTCTTCCTTGGTCATATCTGCCCTGAGGGCATAGTTCATTTTTTTCTGGTTCCCCAAGGTGTCCACCGTCTCTTTCATCATATTCTTTCCGCAAGCAGATCCCGCTCCATGAGCAGGATAAACAACCACCTCATCGTTTAGCGGCATAATTTTATTTCTAAGACTGTCGAACAGTATTCCCGCAAGATCTTCTTGAGTCATATTTGCGGCCTTTTGCGCTAGATCTGGTCTGCCAACATCTCCCAAAAACAAAGTGTCTCCAGAGAAAATGGCATGGTCCTTCCCATTTTTATCCTTCAAGAGGTAAGTAGTACTTTCCATGGTATGTCCTGGTGTATGCAATACTTTTATGATTAACTCTCCCAATGGGAATTCTTGTCCGTCTTTGGCTATAATAGCATCATAAGTAGGATTGGCCAAAGGACCATATACTATAGGTGCTCCGGTTTCCTTAGAAAGAGTAAGGTGACCACTTACGAAATCAGCATGAAAATGCGTTTCAAAAATATATTTCACCTTGGCTTTATCTTCTTTTACACGTTGAAGGTAGGGTTCTACTTCACGCAAGGGATCAATAATAGCTACTTCTCCTTTACTTTCAATATAATAAGCACCCTGTGCCAAACATCCGGTATATATCTGTTCTATTTTCATCTCAATTAATTTTGTTGTTTTTCAGGTCGATTTTGAATATGGCATTAATGGCATATCACAAAATCTTTAACCTTAAAATTTACTGTTATATTTAAAGTGTTTCCTTAAGCTCCCAAGAATTACTTTTTCTTGAGGGTTCTTTACAAAAATAAAGGATATCTTTCACTTCGTCGGTAACTTTAGTTACCGAGATTTTGATAAGCTACTTTTTCCCTGAAACGAGGAATGGCCTTGGGGTCGTCAAAATAGTCCACAGCCTCTTTTATTTTCACAAAAAGATAGGCCTTATCCAAGCAATTAACAATTCCACTACTGAATATGATATCCCTAGTAGGTCCTATTGCCCCTGCTATAAAGAACTGTATATTCATTTCATGAATGTCCTCTATAACCTGGATAAGCATATTAGAGGCACTTGCATCGATATAATTTATAGCTTCTGCATTCAAAATCACCGCTCTTAACGTAGGACCTTTTGCATGGATATACTTAAAAAGCTGACTTTTAAAATAGGCGGTATTCCCAAAATATAGCTGGGAGTCGAACCTAACAATCAATAGGTCATCACGCACCTCTACCTCATCCCCAAAGCGATTGACATTCTTATAATAATCCGACTCCTTTATTTTTCCCAAAACCGCAAAATGGGGCTTAGAGGTTCGGTATACCATTAACAACAATGCCAATAACACCCCAATTAGGATGCCTTGTACAATACCTACGGAAAGCGTCATTAAAAAAGTAAGCAGCAGCACCGAAAATTCGTCCTTATGTTGTTTCCATAAATATTTTGGATAGGATAGGTCGATCAATCCAAATACAGAAACCATAATAATGGATGCCAATGCCGCTTTGGGCAAGTTATAAAACAATGGGGTTAAAAACAATAAGGTTAATACCACCATAAGTACACTGACCACTGAGGCGACGGTACTTTTTGCTCCCGCATCAAAATTTATGGCAGATCTGGAAAAACTGGAAGTAACGGGATAGGCTTGAAAAAAGGAACCTATCATATTTGCACTTCCCAAGGCTACCAATTCTTGATTGGGGTCTATGGTTTCTATCTTGGTCTTCTCCTCAAAAGCCTTGCCTATGGAAATGGCTTCTAAATACCCCAACAGTGCCAATGTCAATGCAATTGGCCATATCTGCGTTACCTTATCCCAAGTAATATTATGCAACTGAAAGCTTGGTAATCCTGCCGGTACTTTTCCCACAACCTGAACATCGTAGGCCTCCAAATTAAAAAAATACACTACCAAGGTGCTCAATACCACCACCACCAATATGGCGGGAAACTTTTTAAGCCATTTTTTAAATGATACTATAATAAGAATCCCTGCAATGCCTATACCAAAGTCGTAGATATTGGTATAAGAGAGGTTTTGAAAGGTATTTATTACTAGAATGTGAAACTTATTACTATTGGCAATATCAGCTCCCAATAAGTGTTTTAACTGACTGAAAATAATAATGAGGGCGGCGGCAGAGGTAAAGCCACTGATGACGGGTTTGGACATAAAGTTCACCAAAAACCCCATCCGTAGCAGTCCCAACGACAATTGAAAGAGCCCCACCATAAAAGATAGGAACAGTGCCATAAGGATATAATTCTCTACTCCTGTAATGGCCAAAGTTCCCAATCCGGCAGCTACAAGCAGTGAGTCCATGGCCACTGGGCCAACCGCTATTTGCCTAGATGTTCCCAAAAAGGCATATACCAGAACGGGAAACAAGGAAGCATATAATCCGTATACCGGAGGCAAACCCGCAATCATTGCATAGGCCATACCCTGCGGAATAAGAATTATCCCCACTGTAAGTCCGGCTACAATATCTTTCCCAAAATATTCTTTGTTATACTTTGGCAGCCAATCTAAGAAAGGAAAAAATCTTCTCATTTGTCAAAATTAGTATTAAATACTTAAATCGAATGTAATCAAGGTTACACAATTCACATTCCCTTCTATAATCCCGAAGCAACATACCCAGATAAATAAAAATTAAAACTCCTATCTTGTACCCTTAAATTCATGAAAAATAATTTAAAATGCGGAACTATCTCACCATTGTATTGTGCTCCCTATTAGTACTGGTATTCTGCCAGTGTGGTACTGTAAAACCAATTTCCCAGCAAGAAAATGACGGCTGGATCAATATGTTCAACGGAAAGGACATAAAGGATTGGACCACCAAGATACACCATTATGAAGTAGGCGATAACTACGGGGACACCTTTAGGGTAGAGGACAGTATTATTAAAGTGCGATATGATAAGTATGAAGGCGACTTTAACGAAAGTTATGGTCATCTTTACTATAATACACCATATTCGTATTACCATTTAGTGATAGAATACAGGTTTGTGGGCGAATTACATCCTGGAGCTCCCAGTTATACGATAAAAAATAGTGGTGTCATGTTTCACTCACAAGACCCCAAAACCGTGTTGAAGGAGCAAGATTGGCCCATATCGGTGGAAATGCAGTTTTTAGCAGGATTAGAAGAGGGGAAATCGAGACCCACAGGCAATATGTGTTCCCCAGGTACTGATGTGGTATACAAAGGAAAAATAGACCCGCGTCATTGTATAAATTCTACTTCAAAAACCTATTTTGGTGATCAATGGGTCCGTGCAGAGGCCATAGTTTTGGGAGATTCCTTGGTAACGCATATTATCAATGGGGAAAAAGTTCTGGAGTACGCCAAACCACAAATTGGAGGTGGAGTAGCCAACCGATACGACCCAGCGATTAAAATTGACGGCAAATTATTGAAGGAGGGATTTATAGCCCTACAATCTGAAGGGCAACCCATAGATTTTAGAAAAGTATCCCTAAAAAACTTAAAAGGATGTATGGATCCCAAAGCAAAAAATTATCGGGATTACTATATAGAACCAGATATGGTGGATTGTAAATACTAAACCAAAACCTGTTTATTTTTCTTCGTTTCCTATATGCCATTCTTGGCTTTCACCAAATACCTAGATTCTTTTATAATACCGATTCTATAGGATTAAAATTAGGCTGCCTAGTGAATATTTCCTCCTACGGGAAGTCCACTAGGCACTTTTTCGGGAATATCCGTATCAAAATTAGGGTCATTCAACGTATTTAAAAAGGAGATGATCCTAGACATATCCTTCACGCTAAGCTGTAGCTCCCTAACAAACGGATCAAACATTTCTTTGGACACCAAAGGGTTCCTAGTTTTCCCAAAGGAGATATCCTCATAAAATTCCAGCACTTGTCTTAGGTTCTGGAAACTTCCGTTGTGCATATAGGGTGCTGTAAATCTCAAATTTCGAAGGGAAGCCGTTCTAAAAGCAAAACTCTCATCTATACCCCCATCAGGAGCATTTAATTTTTTATTCTCTGGTACCCCCAATACATGTAATTTATAATCTGAAAACATGGGCCCATTATGGCAGTTAATACATCCTACGGATTTAAAGAGGTCAAAACCTTCCTTTTCGGAATTGGAAATGGCATTAAAGTCACCATTCATATACTGATCAAAGCGCGAATTATTGGCTAGCAAGGTTCTCTCAAAGGCTGCAATGGCCTGTGATATACTGATACTATCTATGGCGACATGTTCTCCAAATGCATGGGCAAAAAGGGTCCTATACTCGGGGATATTCATTAATCTTTGTGCCACTTCGATTAATATTTCAGATTTCTCAAAATGATCGCCTTTCATTTCTTCCAAAGTCTTAATAGGTTCTAGAGCTTGTTTTTCCAAGCTCTTTACCCGGTCGTCCCAAAACATAGAGGCCTCTTCAGGATTATATCCCTTCCCATTGGCAATCCCATTAAAGGCAGTGTTTAGAATGGTTGGGGAGTTGCGTTTCATTATTGGGATTGAATTGGGTGTATTAAAAATCCGTTTACTGCCCAGCCCTCTCCCATTGGCACCAATAGAAAGATCTAAAAATTCTGCGTAACCAGTTGAAGGGTGATGGCAGCTGGCACAGGAAACGTCCTTTCCTCCAGAAAGAATGGGATCATAGAACAAAAGTTTTCCCAAATACTCTTTTTCTGGGGAGTTGGGATTATTTAAAGGAAATTTAATTTCTGATGGCAGTGCAGCAACAGTAGGCATTGGCCTAACTGGCTCCAAATCTATTGTTTTTTCCACTTTAGGGTTCCCGCAGCCTATCCATACCAATATGGGTAATACCATTACATATTTTATAGCGCTACTTTTCATCTTTGTGGTAGTTCCCCTAAATACCAAGCCACTTCTCCCTTTAATAATAAGTGATTGATGATTAAAGATTCAATATTTTAATATGATTCCGGTTAAGCTCAATTTTACCATCCTTCTCCATCTTTTTAAGCAATCTAGAGACTACCACCCTTGAGGTGTGAAGGTCATACGCAATATCCTGATGGGTGGCATAAATAACATCATCTTGAGTTACCTTGGCCTTATCATGGAGATGTTTAAGGAGACGTTCATCCATTTTCATGAAGGCAATGGAATCTACCGTTTCCATAAGCTCCATCATTCTGGAATGGTAACTATCCAAGATAAATCGCTGCCAAGTTTTATATTTCCCCATCCAGGATTCCATGTATTTTACGGGAATCATCAATAATTCGGCATCGGTTTCAGCAACTGCCCGTATTTCACTTTTATTCCCACCCATACAACAAGAAAAAGTCATGGCGCAAGTATCTCCCCGTTCAATAAAGTAAAGCAGAAGCTCATCTCCTTCATCATCTTCCCTCATAACTTTTATTGCACCTCGCAACAATAGGGGCATCGTTTGCACCAGGTCACCAATATCCATTAATTTTTCTCCCTGCTGTATTTTTCTATAAACACCAATTTTTCTGATTTCCTCCAGTAATTCCTCCTCAAAAAGATAGCCGTAATAACGCTCTAACAATTCTTCCATACCTTTACCATTCAAAAATCAGACATTATCATCACTTTAAATATATTCTCAGATTTCTTCAGGTTCTGAAAACCTGTATGCAATTGAGGCTGTTCTACATTATAAGGATAAAATGTAATGGGTTCTATACACACCATATTGGACACTTCTGTCCACAGCATAAAATTCCCAAAACCTTCGGTAGTAATCTTTAATTTCTTACCATCGGTCAAGGTTAACGAATCACAATTCAGTATAGGAAGCGCCCTATTTCCGACTTCCATTATTTGGTTTAGGGAGATAATCCTATTCCCAGCTGTAATTACCGGATTGGAGGTATGCAATTTAAAGGCGGGATGATATCCCAACATAAAAGGCATAACATCCTCGGCCTTTATTTCAAATTGGATGGTGAGTCCTTTTTCGCTTAGATGGAAAGATTTTGTGAACTCAAAATCATAGGGCCAATACAAATATTCTTCTGTAGATTTATCGGGGAACTTGGCATTTTTAACCTTGGTTCCTGCAACATATTTTTTAATAAAGGTTGTGCTATTTTCCGTCTGCTGGGCAAGTTCATACTCCAGTTCTCTAAGCAGACCATGCTGATCCTGAACAGCGATCCCCTTTGGGGTCTGTACCCTAAAATTCGACTCTTGAGTTGGACCAATAACAGGAAACATCTCCGTATCCGAATTTGACCATCCAGGACTTCCTTTTTGGTGGATATACTCATGACCATCTACATTATACCCCACCAATTCCCCAGCATCTATAGTAACCTTTTTTTCGTTTTGTGTTAAGCTTATCATTTAATAATAGTGTTGTTGTATTAACCTATAAAACCTTTTTCCTTCATCCATTCATCATTAAACATTTTACCGACATACCTACTCCCGTGATCGTGGAACAATACCACCACCACATCATCTTTGGTAAAATGTTCCGCCAGCTGTAAGACCCCTTTAATAGCCGCCCCTGCAGAATTTCCAAGAAACATGGCTTCCTCTTTTGCCAAACGTTGGGTGTATACGGCCGCATCCTTATCGGTAACCTTTGTAAATCCGTCTATAATATCAAAATGAACATTCTTTGGCAGAATATCCTCACCTATCCCTTCCGTGATATAAGGATAGATCTCATTTTCGTCAAAGATACCAGTTTCATGATATTTCTTAAAAACGGAACCATAGGTATCTACACCCCAAATTTTAATGTCTGGATTTTTTTCCTTTAAAAAGGTCCCTACCCCAGAAATGGTTCCCCCGGTACCTACGCCCACCACAAAATGGGTAATCTTGCCCTCGGTCTGCTCCCAAATCTCAGGACCAGTACTCAGGTAATGTGCTTTATAATTGGAAGGATTATCATATTGATTTACGTACCAAGAATTAGGGGTCTCTTGTGACAGCCTTCTAGCGGTGGAATAATAACTTTTAGGATCCTCCGGAGCCACATTGTTAGGGCAGACATAGACTTCACTACCCATAGCTTTAAGAATATCTACCTTTTCCTTGGATTGCTTATCACTGATAACGCATACCATTTTATACCCTTTAATAATAGCCACTAAGGCAAGTCCCATCCCCGTATTTCCGGAGGTACTTTCTATAATGGTCCCTCCAGGCTTTAGCAGGCCCGAAGCTTCAGCATCTTCGATCATTTGAAGGGCCATACGGTCCTTCACCGAATTCCCTGGATTAAAAGTCTCATATTTTGCGAGTACTAAGCAGGGTAAATCTGCCGTTATGCGGTTTACTTTCACTAAGGGAGTGTTCCCAATTGTTCCCAGAATATTTTCCGTGTATTTCATAGCCTATAAAGATAATGGATTCTTAAAGGAGGAGCAATATGCTCAATCTGCGATTCTTAATTTAATCGGATTTTTTCCCTTTGGCGCAACATGCTGCTCATCTAGGGCAAACCAAAATAAGCCTAGCCCATTAAGTAAACATACAAAATCTAGATTTCTTTTGAAGGGGGTGTAATGGATTATTGCAAATTTTCATCATAGACTGAGAATCAGCTGGTACTTTATAAGTTATTAGCTCCAATGGTCCAAGGAAAATTAGAGTGCACTATAAAATATCTTAAAATTTTATATTTTGCCCCTCCAAAAATTGCAAAAAGTTAATTTAGTTTATTCAAATTTAATGGCCTTAACAGGAGAAATTTTAGTAATAACATAGGAAGGAATCAACAACATTAGCAAGCATAAGACTAGGACACCTAGATTTAACGCCAATACCATCCAAACATCTATATACACGGGAACATAATCTATATAATACTCCTTGGGGTTAGGGAATTTCAATATCCGAAACTTATATTGCAACCCAATAATCCCCAGTCCTATACTATTGCCCAACAACAGACCAACTCCAATAAGGTAGGTAGCGTTGTACAAAAATATTTTTCGGATACTCCAATTAGAGGAACCCAATGCCTTTAACACCCCAATCATCTGGGTCCTTTCCAAGATCAACACTAAGAGGGCGGTGATCATGTTAAAGCCTCCTACGATAATCATAATACCAATGATGATCGCGATGTTTAGATCGAAGAGTCCAATCCATTCAAAGATCCTAAAATACTTCCCTTGAATGGTTTGCGTATCTAGATCGGACAAGGTTTTTCCATAGATTTCCTTAGCCTTGGATTCCATATCATCAAAATTATCGAGAAATATCTCAAAATTCCCCACTTCATCTGGGGCCCATTTGTTCATATGGCGAATGTGGCGGATATCGATAAAAATATAGGAAGCATCGAGCTCTTCAAAACCACTGTCATAAATTCCCGTGATGATGAATTTCCGCTGATTGGGCATTTTTGATTCATCGTCTTCCTTAAAAAAAATCGCTACAAAGGAATCGCCTGTTTTAAAATTTAAGCGGTTGGCCAATATTTGGGATATCAATACCTCATCATTTAACTCCCCTGAAAAGTCTGGAAGCTTCCCATCTACCAAAAATTCCTTAAATACTTCCCAATTAAAGTCTGTCCCCACTCCTTTGGAAATTACACCCTCAAAAGTTTCTTCGGTCCTAATGATACCAGCCTTTGTGGCTACTCCCTGAATGTGCTTTATACCACTGACCGATTTAAATTCAGGGTAAAATTCCTGTTCTAGAGAGACAGGGACCACGGATACGTCCGAATTATTATTATCGTAGTTATAAATCTGGATATGCCCGTTAAAGGCCGCAATCTTCTCCCTGATCTTATGCTTTAATCCTACTCCGGTCGCTATTGCCACCAACATCATTATGACCCCTAATGCAATTGCTGCGATTGCAATTTTTATTATAGGTGCAGATATACTAATTTTATGCTCCTTTGCAGTAACCAGCCGTTTGGCTATAAAAAATTCAAAATTCAAAATATGGCAGTTTTATCCGTTCTCAAAAATACAGTTTTATTATTGGTTTATATACTTTCTTCTTGTGGAAGCCCATCCAAATCCAACAACAAAGACCAAAGCACCAAGTTGGGTACAACCACATTGGAAAGCGAACCACCTATAATTGTGGCCGCCAACCGAACCGCAAAATACTTGCCCTTGTTAAATGGAAAAAAGGTAGCCGTTGTCGCTAACCAAACCAGTGTTATCTTTAAGGACACGGCCCCCTTGACCTATACTCATATTGTGGACTCTCTGATGAGTTTAAACATAGCAATAAAAAAGGTCTTTGCACCTGAACACGGCTTTAGAGGTGAGGCAGATGCCGGAGAAAAAGTTGTAGACGGCAAAGATGAAAAGACTGGCCTACCTCTAATATCGCTCTATGGAAAAAACCGAAAACCCTCAAAAGAAATGTTACAGGACATAGATGTGGTCCTTTTTGATATTCAGGATGTTGGGGTACGCTTCTACACATATATTGCTACCATGCAATTGGTAATGGAAGCTTGTGCTGCTCAGAAAATTCCTGTGATTATACTGGACAGACCCAATCCCAATGGGCATTATGTAGACGGCCCCAGCATGGAAACCGAACACCGTGGTTTCTTGGGGATGACCAATATTCCGTTAGTTTATGGGATGACGATTGGGGAATACGCTAATATGATTAATAAAGAAGGTATGATGGAGAACAAAGCTAAGGTAGACCTTACTGTAATCCCTTTGGAAAACTACGATCATTTTAAAGACTATAACCTCCCAATTAGGCCCTCTCCGAACCTGCCTAATAACACTTCTATTTACCTATACCCTAGCTTAGGCTTTTTTGAAGGCACTAATATAAATGCAGGCAGAGGAACCGAGTTTCAATTTCAGCGGTACGGTGCACCCTTTTTGGACAGCACCCAATACAACTTTAAATATACTCCAGCCCCAAATTTCGGGTCTAAAACCCCAAAACATAATGGCGAAATTTGTTATGGAAAAGATCTGTCCCAAATGCCAAAAATGAAAACTGTGGATTTAAGCTTTCTTTTGGATGCCTACCAAAACAGTACCGACAAGAAACTATTCTTCCTCACCAGTGGTTTTACAAGACACGCGGGAACAACAAAATTGCAAAAACAGATAGAAACGGGACTCTCGCAAGAGGAAATAAAGTTAAGCTGGCAAGAAGACATTAACCACTTTAAACAACTAAGAGCGAAGCACCTTCTTTATGATTGAGATGTAGATTTCATATCTACTTTTTCCGGGGATTTATAGGTTTTAAAGGGGATTTTCAACAATAATCCAATATCTGAATTTTCCCTTTCATTAAAATAGGTGTCCACCCCGTATACAATATCCTGGTTTGGCAATTTTAGGAAGGTTCCAAAGAGTCGGTCCCAAAGGGAAAAAATATTCCCATAATTGCTATCCGTATAGGGCAATTTGTAATGATGGTGAACCTTGTGCATATCTGGGGAGACAATTATCCAGCTCAACACATTGTCCAGTTTTTTGGGCAAGGAGATATTGGCATGATTAAATTGTGAAAAAACAACCGAAAGAGCCTGATAGATCATTATGATGGCGACCGGTGCACCCACTATTAAAGTTCCAAAACAAGTGAAAATAAAACGGACCATACTTTCTCCCGGATGATGTCTATTGGCAGTGGTGGTATCTACTTGATGATCGGTGTGGTGTATTAGATGAAATCCCCATAACAATTTCACCTTGTGCTCTACCCAATGGGCAAGCCAAGCACTTAAAAGATCTAGCAACATTACCCCAAGCAGTATTTTTATCCACAATGGCATTGCGGGCAGCCACTGTAAGACACCAAAATTATTAGCGATGGTCCAATCACTTGTTTTTAGCAATAAAAATGCCAATGGAAAATTCACCAGGACCGTGGTTAGGGTAAAGAAAATATTGATGCCTGCATGCTTAAACTTCTTGTATTTAAGTTGGAATAAGGGAACGATAGATTCCAATATCCAAAAGAATGCAATTCCCAACACCAAAATCAGGCTTCTATGCGCTGGAGGTATAGATTCAAAATAGTTGTAAATGGTTTCCATGATTTAAAAATACAAAATATTTACAATGAAATGGATGTGCTACAAAATTCCTATTTAAAGGAATCCACGCCCTTACAAGAAGGGCCCTAAGGGAGGTACAGCAGGTTCTATAAAATTAAGGAGAAATAACTGTTTGCAAAATTTCTGCACGGAAATAAGAGAGCTATATCGAAAATCAGCCTCTTGGGGATCGTGCATAATCATGAAATAATCCAATTCCTAAGGCGACCATTTAGGGTGCATGGATATTTCATTAGATTTCTTTCTTCCCAAGAATAACCCTCACCTCAACTTCCGTCATACACAAATAGTACCCTCGGAAATAATAAAATATTATTTCTGATATTATCAAAAGTTACTTCGAAATACGTATAAAAATCCCACTTTTGCATAGAAACACTAAATTTGAATGAATAAGGATATCTTAGGCAAGGCGGTATTGGATTACCAAAATGGAAATTATTTCGAGGATATAAAAACCTTTTCCTCCTTGGAAGAGGAAGACGTTATTCCCGTACCATACCTTTTTAGAGTGTATAAAACGATGCCCGATCTGGAGAAAAAAGCCTTAAAACTCTGCAAGGGAAACATTATGGATATTGGATGTGGCGCTGGCAGCCACAGCCTTTATTTACAAAAAAAAGGATTTAATGTAACGGCCTTAGACAATTCGCCAGGCGCGGTTGAAACCTGTAAACAAAGAGGTATTGATCAAGTGATATTGGCAGATATTTTAGACGTAAAGAACCAAAAGTACGACACCTTATTAATGCTTATGAACGGGATAGGTATCGTGGGGAAATTAAACGAGATCGATGCTTTCTTTACCCATTTAAAATCTCTTTTAAAACCCAAGGGTCAGATTCTATTAGACTCCAGTGATATAATATATATGTTTGATGAGGATGAGGATGGGGGGTATTGGATTCCAGATGGCCAAGAATACTATGGAGAGGTATCCTTTATTATGGAATACAAGGGGCAGAAAAGCGAACCATTACCCTGGCTATACATAGATTACAACACTTTACAACGGGCAGCAATTGCAAATAACCTGACATGTGAGCTGGTATACGAGGGCGAACACTATGATTATTTGGCAAAACTTACCTTGTTAGGGAAATAGAATGGCAAGTTTCCCGTTTTATTAAAGTGGCCAGACCATTATTAAATTAAATGACCATGAGAAAAATTTCCGTATTGTTACTACTAATTTTTATTTGCGCTCTTGGTTGTTCGAAGGATAATGACCTAGACACTTCAAAGACGCCAGATAAGACTGCAAATTTAAAAGATCCGGGAGATTCCGCAAACGACTTTCTTTCCGATTCAAAATATAAGAACTTGGTAATCCAAATAGGTTATGTTACTGGATTTGCCCCTACCGAAATCGCTATTTCCAATTTTGTGTCCCTGCTAAGCCAACGCACGCACAAGGATGAGATTAGCGTAGTATATAAAGAGTTGACTTCCCCTGATAAAGATAGCCTGAGCATAAAGGAAATTTCTGAGTTAGAAACAAAGAATAGAACGATGTACACTAATGGAGATACCTTGGGTCTATATATCTATTTTTCAGATGCTTCATCCAATGCAGATAAACCCGAAGAAGATTTGGTTACCCTAGGTGCAGTTTATAGAAATACTTCAATGGTCATTTATGAGGCCACCATTAGAAAATTGGCGTCAAAAAGCATCTTATTATCCACTGGAGAAGTAGAATCCGCAACCATATGCCACGAAGCTGGACATCTATTTGGATTGGTCGACATAGGATCTCCATCTGTTGTCCCACATCAGGATCCCAGCGCGGAGAGCCATTGCAATATTGCTGGCTGCCTAATGCGGGCAGAACTTCAATTTGGGAATGGTATGGCGAAAATGTTGACCGCAAAGGGTGGAAGAACTCCTGGATTTGGGGTGGAGTGTATTAAGGATTTACGTGCCAATGGAGGAAGGTAATTAAGTAGTATTGAGTACAAAGTATTGAGAGATGAGCCCCTTACTCGGCGAGCCCGAGAATACGAAATTTGTCTAGAAGTAATTCCAAAGTTGGTGATTACGCCTGCATATCACGAGAAAGGCAAACCTGCCAATCAGCAGAGTCCAAAGTACTTTCAAATAAATCTTAAGAAAGCGAAGTTTTTGCTTTATACTCTTTCCCTCTTTAACCCGATTTCTCTTTCAATAATTCGGGATTCCTAGGGAATATTCAGGTATTTATGCGTTTGAAGGGAGACCTTCCATTTCGGGTTTTGCATTACATAATCAACAATCATAGGGACAACTTTATCCCTTACGCTCCACTCTGGTTGTAGGTACAAAATACAGTCTTTATTGGTCTTGGCAGCTTGTTCCTCCGCGAAAATAAGGTCGTGTTTATTGAATACGATTACTTTTAATTCGTGTGCCTTATCATAGATAATGCCCTCGGGTAATTTATTCTTTTTAGGAGAGAGGCAGATCCAGTCCCAGGTTCCCGAAAGCGGATAGGCTCCAGAAGTTTCTATATGGGTCTTGAGATTCTTAGCCTTTAAAGCTTTCGTTAAAGGCCCCATATCCCAAGTTAGGGGCTCCCCACCGGTAATAACTATGGTGTCCGAATATTTTACGGCATTGTTCACAATATGGTCTATCCCCGTTGGCGGATGGGTTTCCGCGTCCCAGCTTTCCTTTACATCGCACCAATGGCACCCAACATCACAACCTCCCACACGAATAAAATAGGCCGCCGTTCCCTTGTGGAAGCCCTCACCTTGTATTGTGTAGAATTCCTCCATCAACGGAAGCATAAGCCCCTGATTTACCAGCGTTAAAACTTCTTCTTTTACCATTTAGCAAAGATAGAAAATAGACTGCTCTGGCCCTACTATTTTAATAAAAGATATATGACATATATGTCGGTCATCTTTGAGCGCAATCTTGTAGCAATCAACAAAAAAGCACAAATTTCTTTATTTAGTTAGGATTCCTTACTATATTTGTTTCGCAATAATGCATCAACCTTAATTGAAAACACATGAAAAAATCAGTTTTTTATCACGCAGGATGCCCAGTATGCTTAAGTGCAGAACATGAGATTCTAGAACTAATTGGCACCGATAATGTAGAAATTGTACATTTTGGTCAAAGTAAATCCCGAATCGCAGAAGCGGAGAAAGCAGGTGTTAAATCTGTCCCCGCCCTAGTAACCCCTAGCGGAAATGTGCTACATATTAATTATGGAGCCTCAATGGCAGACGTAAAGGCATAAGAAGTGTTCACGTATTCTTTTAATCCAAAAAGTTAGGATTCTTTATTGCTAGGGTCCTAACTTTATCTACTTTAAAATTGTCTTCAGTAAACCTAAACATTTTCATCACAGGAAGGAGAAAAGAAAACTGACAAAAACAGAAACCTCCCTTTAAAGTGGTGTTATTTCATTAGGTTAATTAATTTTACCTGTCGGCCAAAACCCCAGTAGGAATTTTTATGAAAGATAAGAGCGTTTTTAATCCGGACTATCAAAATTCCGACATTTCAAGTAAAATTGTTGCGGGTCTATCACGAATATCCGAAGCATTTAAAGTGCTCCTATGGGAAAAAGCCAAACTTCTGGGTCTGAGTCCCATTCAAATACAGATTCTTATTTTTATCGCTTACCACAAACCAAACGATTCCAACGTAAGCTATTTGGCTAAAGAATTTAACCTAACGAAACCTACCATTAGCGATGCTATAAAGGTTCTTCATCAAAAAGGAATGATTACCAAAAATTACTCTCTCACGGACAGCCGGAGTTACAGCATTGAATTGTCCGACACAGGAATAAAGTTGGTAGCAGAAACAGATGATTTTGCCTTTCCATTAAAAAATGGGCTTAAAGATATTGATGAGGCCAGTCTGCAACAACTCTTTGGAACCCTAAGCAACCTAATCTATCATCTAAACCAAAACGGCGTCCTCACCGTACAACGCACCTGTTACGGATGTAAATTCTACAGTAAACATCAAGAAAAGGACTATTGTAACCTCCTTAAAACTGAGTTATTAAACACGGATATTAGATTGGACTGTCCGGAGTATGAGGAAAAAAACCGAATTTGATTTCTACCAACCCTACATCATTTTAAAAAATAGAGTCCACAAGAAGAGAAATAACCTTACATTAATTCACCCACAGCATTGTGTTATCTCCCAATATTTTGGATATTTACCTGATTTCTTCTTCCAGAACATTAGGAGACCTAATCTGGGATCACATTATTGTAAACAAGATATTGCTCATGAAAAACTTCTGGTTACTAAGCGTTATATTTCAATTGTCTATTTCCTCAAGTTTTGCTCAACTAGAGAATATATCATCCCTGTCAATCAAGGAAATAATGAAGGGGGACAACTTTGTTGGGCATCTTCCTTCCAATCCACAATGGTCCGTAGACGGCCAAACTCTTTATTTTAATTGGAATCCAGAACAAGCCTATAGCGACTCTCTTTATGCACATCATTTAAAATCGTCCAATACGGTAAAAACCAATTTTGAGACAGAATTCGCCTTACCGAGCACGCGCGGGGTTTTGAACGAGGATAAATCCCTAAAATTATACGCAAAACGGGGGGATATATTTATCGTCAACCAAAAAACACAAGTCATTACCCAAATTACAGACACCGAAGAATACGAGGGCAATCCACATTTTACCGAGAACGGAACCAAAGTAGCTTTCAGTAAGGGCGATAATCTTTATACATGGAATATATCTAGCGGAACCACGGTACAGCTGACCAACTTTAAATCCGAAAAAACGGATCAAAAGAAAAGCATTAAAAACGAATGGCTATACAATGATCAATTGGCACTTTTTGATGTACTGCGTACCCGAAAGGCGAAAAATGACGAGGCTGAGGAATTAAATAAACGTTTAGAAGCAAAAGGACCACTTCCAATTGACCCCGAAGGGAAATCGATCTCAAATCTGCAAATTAGTCCAGATGGCAAATTCATTACCTACCTATCCATTAAAGCACCTTCTGATAGGGAAGGAACCATTGTGCCTCATTACGTAACAGAATCTGGTTATACCGAGGATCAGAATACCCGATCGAAGGTTGGCGACCAACCCAGTGAATATGAACTATTTGTTTATGATATTCAAAACAGAAAGGTGTATCCTGTTGTTCTAGATAACCTAGAAGGACTGGATTATATCCCGGAATATGCCAAGGACTACCCAGATAAGACGTATGAAAATAAAAATAGGATCGGATATATTACTGGTCCAGTTTGGAGTAAAGACGGAAAACACGCAGTACTAGATATTAATACCAACGATTATAAAGATAGATGGATCGTGCTTTTAGATCCAGAAAACGGCACAGTTACGAACTTAGACCATCAGCATGACGAGGCTTGGGTTGCAGGTCCAGGTATTGGCGGATACCGTGGAGGTGAGTTAGATTGGATGCCAGATGGCAAGAGCATCTGGTTCCAATCGGAAAAAACCGGTTATTCCCATCTTTACGTGATGGATGTGAGATCCAAAAAAACGAAGGCCTTGACTTCTGGTAATTTTGAAATCTACGACCCACAAATATCTAAGGATCAAAAAAGGTGGTATTTTACGGCCAATAAAAATCATCCTGGGGACAGGCAGTTTTATAGTATGCCCCTAGGAGGTGGAAAATTGCAACAATTAACGGAAATGACTGGGGGAAATGAGGTTACCCTATCCCCAGATGAAAGTAAAATGGCAATCCTTCACTCGTATGCCAATAAGCCCACCGAACTCTACCTTCAAGACAATCCTATTTGGGGAAAATCTAAAGAGGGGGCAAAACAGATTACCTTTTCCACAACCCCAGAATTTAAGAAGTACCAATGGCGCGATCCGGAAATAATCACTTTTACCGCCGAAGATGGCGCAGCCGTACACGCGCGACTCTACAAACCTAATGCTGGCGTGAAAAATAAGGCCGCCGTTATCTTTGTGCATGGGGCGGGCTATTTGCAAAATGCTCATAAATGGTGGAGTAGCTATTACAGGGAGTACATGTTCCATAATATCCTAGTTGATAATGGCTATACGGTGTTGGATATAGATTATAGGGGCAGCGCTGGTTATGGCAGGGATTGGAGAACAGGCATTTATCGCCATATGGGCGGAAAGGACTTGTCTGACCATGTAGATGGAGCCAAGTATCTGGTAAACGAATTAGGAGTGGACCAAGATAAAATAGGAATATATGGTGGTTCTTATGGTGGCTTTATTACCTTGATGGGTATGTTTACCGCCCCAGATACCTTTAAGGCTGGTGCCGCAATTAGATCTGTAGGCGATTGGGCGGCGTACAACCATGGTTATACGGCCAGAATATTAAATACCCCTGTTACGGATAGTCTGGCGTACCGAAGAAGCTCCCCTATTTATTTTGCTGATGGATTACAGGGCGACTTATTAATCTTACACGGGATGGTAGATGACAATGTACATTTTCAGGATATGGTGCGACTCTCACAACGGTTGATTGAATTGGAAAAACACAATTGGGAAATGGCCGTATACCCGGTAGAACGACACGGTTTTGTGGAACCTAGTAGTTGGACCGATGAATATACACGTATCTATAAGCTGTTCCAACAAAGCTTGCTGGACAAATAAATCGCAAAAAACTATTCGATTTTAACGGCAACCACCTCTATCTCTATCTTTGCATCCATAGCCAGTCCACTGGCTGCGAAGGTAGTACGGACAGGTTTTTGGGGAAAGTAGCCGGTGTATACCTCGTTAAAAGCAGCAAAATCATCAATATTTCTGAGAATTACCGTGCATTTAATAACATTTTCAAGCTCCATTCCATGTTGCCGTAGCACTTCTTGGATGTTATGTATGGTCTGTTCGGTCTCAGCAGTTATTCCGCCACTCACCACTTCACTTTTATGATTGTCCATTCCTATCTGGCCCGACAAAAAGAAGAGGTTCCCCACTTGTACCGCATCACTAAAAGGAGCATTTTTTTTTCGCTCCACATGACTCTTGTGAAATATTGGTATTTCTACTTGCTGCGCCATTAATTCCGTGGTAGAGGTCAGCAAACAAATAAATATGATAATGCTATAATTTTCCATAAATAAGAAGGGTAAGGATAAACACAAATACAATGCGCTTTTCTGTTGATTAAAATTACCCTATTTTTATCAAAAATTTCAACAAATGGATGCCAAGGAAAAGTTCTTTGCACATATAGAGGAAGGATACACCACCAAGGGCGATTACATAACCATGGGTGCGGCCATGCTTAATGAAGAAACTTTGACCAATGCCTTCGTGAAGATCCCGCTAAAAACATTGAACAGGCACGGACTAATCGCAGGTGCCACAGGTACAGGAAAAACCAAGACCCTACAGGTAATGGCTGAAAACCTTTCCGAAAAAGGAATCCCTGTGCTGTGTATGGATCTCAAAGGCGATCTTAGTGGTCTAGCACAACCAAGCCCCGGACATGCTAAAATAGATGAAAGGCATGCGAAAATTGGGCTACCTTTTACCGCTTCTGGATTTCCTGTAGAAATACTTTCCCTATCCGAGCAAGGCGGTGTAAAATTAAGGGCCACTGTTTCCGAATTTGGTCCCGTACTCTTGTCTAGGATTCTAGACCTATCCGTGACTCAAGAGGGAATTGTAGCGGTAATCTTTAAATATTGCGATGACCACCATTACCCCTTATTGGACCTTAAGGACTTTAAAAAAGTATTACAATATGCCACCAATGAGGGCAAAAAGGAGTTTACCGATAGCTACGGACGCATATCTACCAGCTCTACGGGTACTATCCTTAGAAAGGTAATAGAATTGGAACAACAGGGAGCGGACCTCTTTTTTGGGGAAAAATCCTTTGAAGTGAACGACCTTACCCGTATTGATGATAAGGGCCGTGGCTATATCAATATCATAAGACTGACCGATATTCAGGACCGGCCTAAATTGTTTTCCACCTTTATGTTGAGCCTTCTGGCGGAAATCTACGACACCTTTCCTGAACAAGGAGATAGTGACAGACCGGAATTGGTGCTCTTTATAGATGAAGCCCATTTACTGTTCAATGAAGCCTCTAAAGCGCTATTGAACCAAATAGAAAGCATTGTAAAACTAATCCGATCTAAAGGTATCGGACTTTATTTTGTGACCCAAAACCCCACCGATGTCCCCGATGCAGTGTTGGCCCAATTGGGATTAAAAATACAACATGCCCTAAGAGCTTTTACGGCAAAGGATAGAAAAGCTATAAAACTTACGGCAGAAAACTACCCCATTTCTGAATATTACGACACCAAAGAAGTGCTAACTTCTCTTGGAACTGGGGAAGCTTTAATCTCTGCCTTGGATGAGAAGGGAAGACCAACCCCCTTGGCCGCCACAATGGTAAGGGCTCCAATGAGCCGTATGGACGTGTTGACAGAAAGTGAGTTAAATACGCTGATAGGCAATTCCAAATTAGTTAAAAAATACAATGAGACTATAGACAGGGAAAGCGCCTATGAAATGCTGAACGACAAAATTGATCGTGCGGAAAAACTGGCTGAGAAAGAAAGTGCCAATACCGATTCAAAAAGTACCACTAGGACCAGTAACCGAAGAGCCAGCACCCGACAAAATCCCATTATAAAAGTACTTACCAGCGCCACTTTCATCCGAGGTGTATTGGGAGTATTAAAGAAAGCAATGCGCTAGAGAAGAACGATTAATACATAAAACCACCATTTCCTAATATGACAAGATTCCCTATTTATACAGTAGTACTTTTATCCTTACTATTTATTCAATGTAATACCAACAACGATTTTTTAATTACTAAAGATCAGGTAGGTAAATTAGAGAAATCTGCCTCCTTAGACCAATTGGAAACGCTTTTTGCAGCAGATTCTATTGTAAGGGATACGGCTTTTACCAGAATCGGAGCCCGGGTAAATAAAATAAACATCTATGAAAAAGGAGGAGTGCACCTAATGACTCTTACCCCTTCAACCGATAGCGTTCCCAAGGTAGAAATAATAAGAATTTACGACCCAAGGTTTGTGACGGATAAAGGAGTGGGGTTAAGTAGTACTTTTAAGGATATTAGAGATAAGCACAACATCCGAAAGATTGTAACCGCCTTAAATAACGTGGTGATTTTCTTAAAGGATTCGGATGTCTATTTTACCATTGCCAAAACAGAACTCCCCAGTAGCCTACAGTATGCTTCCAGCACCAATATAGAAGCGGTTCAGATACCGGACGCTGCCAAGATAAAATATATCATGATTGGCTGGGAATAAATTACTATATGAACAAAACTGTTTACCATACTTTGGCATTGTCCTATGGAGCCTATTTTAATACTCTTGCCCTTTTTTCGCAGTCCCATGCAGCAAAAAAGGCGTTCCAACTTTTTAGTACACCTAGAAAAGGAAAGGTGTTACCTCATCAGGAACAATTCCTAAACAATGCCAAGGACAAAACGGTTTTAATTAATGGATTGGATTTACAAACTTACCAGTGGGAAGGGCAAAACGACACCGTACTTCTAATGCACGGTTGGGAAAGCAATGCATTTAGGTGGCGCAACCTAATTGAAAAGTTACAGGAAGAAAAATTCAATGTTATTGCCTTTGATGCTCCTGGACACGGATATTCCAATGGCAATTTATTAAACTTGGCCACGTATTCCGACAGTGCAAGGCAATTGATCCAAATGTACCAACCGAAGCATATTATTGGACATTCTATGGGTGGCCTTGCCACAATCCATCATCAATACCAAAATCCAGATACTTCAATTCAAAAAATTGTGGCATTGGGAGCTCCAGCTGAACTCACAGAACTGATGGAACACTATCAAAACCTACTCAAGTTTAATGATAGCGTCCTAGAGGGGTTGGACAAATACCTATACGAGAATTACAATTTTTGGATCAAGGATATTTCTACCCCAAAATTTGCACGATCGATATCTAAACCAGGCTTAATAGTCCACGATAAGGAAGATATCATTACTCCCTTTAGCGCTTCCGAACGCCTCCACAAAAACTGGAAAAACAGTCAGCTGATAGCAACTACAGGCTTAGGACATTCCCTTCATCAAGATGAGGTGAATCGCAAAATCGCGAAATTCTTAAGCTCTTAGAATAGCTCATTTTAGTATTGCACCCTATATCCGATTTAAGGGAGAAGTAGGTAAGCAGCCTAGCATGTTGTTTTAGACCCTGTAGGAAATGCCTTGGAGTTTACCGATATATAACAGCTATTTGCAAAATAACCGACCCATTAAACTTCTAAATTCAGTCTAGAGATCCTTCATATACTCCATATTATGAGCCATACTCTCAAATGGTGTACTTGCGTATTCCTCCTGTTCTATAAATATATATTCAAGTCCTGACTCCTTCCTATGTTTTAACATTTGTGGAATATTAAGTCCGCCCCTACCAAACTCAGTACTTTCCTTTTTCTCCATGTCCATATCTTTTAAATGCCATAGGGGAAACCTTCCAGTGTATCTCTTAAAATAATCCAAGGGGTCTTTTCCAGCGACAACCACCCATCCTAGATCCAGTTCCATATGCACCAAATCTGCTTGGGTATTGTCCAAGAGCACATCGTATAGTACTTCCCCATTTTCTGATTCAAATTCGTAGTCGTGGTTATGATATCCAAATTTAATTCCCCTTTGTTTGCAATCTTCACCAGCCTTATTAAATGCCTCTGCAACTGCCTTATAATTATCCACTGTCTGCCCGTTGCTAGGCATGGAGGAACAAATAAGATACTCTTGACCTGATTCCGAAGCTTGATCCAGCGTGTTCTGCCAATTTTTGTCCAAGGCTACATGTCCGCTTCTAAGTGTCATACCTAAGCTTTTACAAACCTTTTTCATTTCTTTCGGTCCCAGCCCATAATACAAACCTTTCTCACTTCTAGCCGACTCGATCTGTTTTATGCCCAAGGCGGCAATCTTCTCTAATGTCCCTACAGCATCTGCCGCCATTTCATTGCGAAAGGTATACAATTGGACGCCTAAATTTCTCACCGCTTTTTTGGGCGCTGTAGTAAAGGAGGGCATCAACACTGTCCCTGCTACCAATAGTCCCGATTTAATTAAAAACTCTTTTCTCGTTGTCATAGGATACTGTTTTTATATTATTGGGACCAAGAAGTTGGTTTTCTATCCCAACGATGCCCTTTTAATTCTTGATATATTTCTTTAGAAAGGCCTTTGCCATCGCTCAAGGCGGTGTTCATCAATACATTTCTTTCTTTTCGCATTCCTGGAATTATGGTACTGACGTTTCTATTCATGCTAATAAAACGCAGTGCCATTTCAGCCATGGTCATTCCCTCTGGCACAACAGGTCTAAGACGTTCGGCACGTTCGGCACTGGCAATTAAATTCTCTGGAACAAAGTAACTTGCCCTCCAATCTTTTTCTGGAAAGGTAGTCTCTTTGGTAATGGCGCCTGTAAGGGTACCCTCATCAAAGGGCACCCTAGCAATAACCGCTATATTTAGATCCTCACAGAGCGGAAAAAGCTTGTCCTCTGGAGCTTGGTCAAAAATGTTATAGATAACTTGAACCGCTTCAAACTTTCCCGTTTTTAGTGCTTTTATCCCATTTTCTGGCTCCCATCTATTAACACTAATACCCATGGCGGCAATTTTTCCAGAGGTCTTTAAATCCTCGACCGCACGTTGCCACTCTTCCTGATCGGCCCAACTATCGTCCCAGGTATGGAACTGCATTAGATCTATCTGCTCTAATCCTAAATTCTTTAAGGACTTCTCGGTATAATCCATAATGTGGGCTATGGGGTAGGATTCCTCCAAAGCGTATTCGGGTTTTGCCGGCCACCTAAAATTCTTTGCGGGAATTTTGGTTGCGGTATACAATTTTTTATCCGGATGCCTTTTCACTAACTCTCCCAACAACTTTTCACTATGTCCATGACCGTAAGCCCATGCGGTATCAAAGAAATTTACCCCCTGTTCTACTGCTAGGTCCAAAGCCTTGGCAGAAAGTAGATCATCAGATTCCGTCCACTCCCCCATACCCCACATGCCATACCCTATCTCACTTATGTCCCATTGGGTTACTCCAAATTTTCTATGTATCATTTTTGGTGTCTATCTATTTCCTTGATTTAAAAAGCTATAAATTACTCTCTTGCACACTATTGATGAAAAGCATCGGATATGAACTCCAATACATTTGGTAAGGATTCTCGCCAATACGTCCAGTTATGCTTCCCGTCCCTTACGCGATATTCATGGGGTATTTCCTTTTTTTTCATGGCGATATGCACCAAGCTATTCCCTTCATACAGAAAGTCATCATCGCCGCAATCTATATACCACCGCACCGAACTGATCCCCTCCACAGGCATATTCTGGATTAGGGAAAGGGCGTTATGTTTATCAAAATACGCCTTAATATCCTTCTTATTGTACGTTTCCTTGTTCCTCTTTAACCGCTCTTCCATTTCATCCATGCTTAATGGTCCAACATAGGCGCTTAGCGGACAGGCAGAGGAAAACAATTCGGGTCGATGTAAGGCGTACATAAAAGATCCTCCACCTCCCATAGAGAGTCCGGCAATTGCCCTAAACTTTTTTTCGGCTTTAATGCGATACTCTTTTTCCACATGAGGCATTAACTCCTCAAAAAAGAAATCCTCATAGCGCCAATCCCCATTGATGCTATTAAAATAACCGCGAACCCCAGTATTCGCATCTGGCATAACAATAATCATTGGCGTGGCCCTGCCTTCTTTAATGGCTAAATCGGTAATACGTAGCACCTCGCCGAATTGTATCCAACCAGTTTGATCGTCCCCTGCACCATGCAACAAATACAAAACCGGGTAATTTCTCTGGGAAGTTTCATAATCTGGAGGCAGGTAAACTGCAAATTTGCGTTCGCTATCCAATATTTCACTTTTCATACTAAGTTGATCAAAAACTTTTCCGGATTGTGCATTAGTAGCCAACAGGCCGGTAATTAGAAATAAAAAAAGAAATGGACTTTTCATAGGTGATACTAATTTTAAGAACAATCCGGACAGCATTCCACAATAGAAATCCTTCCAATCCGAATCATTAAAAATAGAAAATATTTGCCGCTATACCTCATATGAGAAACGGAATAAATTATTTGGCAAAATGACCGACCTCTCTGGACACCATTAAAATAGAAATAAATTCCCAATAAAAAAGTCCGTTATGACCGGTAAGCCCCCTGTGTAACACAGCTAGATCTCACTACCCTTAACGGACTTTTTTTAATATAAGTCGATACTACCTTTAAATAATAGCGTATCTATTGCAATCCTTTAATTTCTACCATTTCATTTACATCCTTTTCATAATCTACCCCAGGCACCAAAAATCCAAAGAGATTAAAGAAATCCTTTTCATAACCTTTAAGGTCACCTATATTGGGCAAGGTTTCTGTTGTAGCCTTTTCCCAAAGTTCAGCTACTTCGGCCTGTACATCATCACGCATTTCCAAATCATCTATTCTAATCCTCCCTTGATCATCTGTTGGGGTGCTAGCTGAATACAGTCGGTCTTGAAATAAACGTTGAATCTGCTCTATACAACCTTCATGAATTCCTTTTTCCTTCATCACTTTGTACAGCAGGGAAATATATAACGGGATTACAGGAATGGCAGAACTTGCTTGGGTAACCAAGGCCTTGTTTACAGAAACATAAGCTTCCCCATTTACAGATTTCAGTGCATCTCCAATGCTAAAAGCTGTCGCCTCTAAATGATCTTTAGCCTTACCAATGGTTCCTTTTCTATAAACGGGTTCGGTAAGTGATGGGCCAATATAGGAATAGGCAACTGTTTTACATCCATTAGCCAAAAGTTCTTCTTCCTGTAAGGCATCCATCCACATTTTCCAATCTTCACCCCCCATAACTGCAATAGTATTGTCTACATCATCACCAACGGCAGGTTCTATAGAGATATCAGATACTACCCCCGAATGAAAATCCACTGTTTTATTTTTAAAACTAGACCCAATTGGTTTTAGCACGGATTTGTACCTAACACCTGTTTCGGGATGCGTTCTAACCGGGGAAGCCAAACTATAAATTATCAAATCAATTTGCCCTAAATCTGCCTTTATCAAATCCAAGGTCTGTCTTTTTATCTCTTTAGAAAAGGCATCTCCATTAATACTTTTAGCATAAAGTCCGGCTTTATGGGCTTCCTGCTCAAAATAGGCACTATTGTACCAACCTGGGGTAGCAGGCCTACCTTCTGAGGGTGGTTTTTCAAAAAACACTCCAATCGTAGCTGCCTGTGAACCAAAGGCACTGGTTATTCTAGATGCTAGTCCAAATCCCGTAGATGCACCAATAACCAATACTTTTTTTGGCCCATTAATGGTTCCCTCCGATTTGATGTATTCAATTTGGTCAATTATGTTTTGTTCACAGCCCGAAGGATGTGAAGTAAGGCATATAAATCCCCTCGTTCTAGGTTCTATAATCATGTTCTGTTTCTTTATTTTTCAATGCCTAATGCCCGTGCATAAAGCAGAGTGGTTTACTGTGTTTAAAATTTACCAATTATCGAAGATATATAAAAGTTTTAAAAGACTACCCTGCCAACTCTAAAATTGAATGTAAAAAAAAATTAAAACCCCTATATCTGGGAAAATATAATGATGATTATTCACTTTTATAGCAGTTTAAACTTTATCGATTTAAAAAACCAAATAGGCCTTCTCTTTTCAGATAATTATTTAAAAATAGGCTGGCATTTTCAAAGAACCTTCGCCTATAACTTCAATTTTCAGTGCATCCCATATAACAAAAGGATACTGTTTGCGTTATAATGAGAGTTTGACTTTGGATAAAACCAACAAATTTCTGAAATCATGAAAAAAATGGCAAGTGTACTTACATTATTTTTTTGTTGTATTGCTATTGGCAGTTGTACGAATGATGAAAATGATGAAAAAATAGATATCCTAACTCCAACAGATAGCACCAAAACTACACAAACAGCCAAGGCCCTAGTTTTTTTAAGATAAAAAGCGAACCACTTTAAACATTTATACAATTACTAGTCAAGGCGCCTAAACACTCCTCAAAGTGTCCATTTATACGTTAGTATTAAAACGGAACTGTTTTAAGGACCCTAAAAACGAAAGGTCTTTTACATAAAAGTAATTATAAAAGTAGCTCCCTTATTAATTTCACTACTTACAGTAATGGTACCGCCAAGGTTTGTAACATGGTTATACACTAGGTATAGGCCTACACCCTTACTGTCTGCGTTTCCATGAAATTTTTGGTTAAGACCAAATATTCTATCCCCTATCTTTTCCATATCAAAGCCAAGACCGTTGTCCTCAAAAATTAGTTGTTTCACACCATTTGTAACGCTAGTTGTAACTTGAATAAGCGGCAAAACCTCTGGTCTTGCATATTTTATAGAATTGGTCAATAAGTTTAAGAAAATACTCTCCAAATAATTCTTTTTGAAAAGCACCTTTGGTAAAGCTGAAAAATCCATTTCAATTTTCACATTTGAATTCCCTACTAAGGATTCTATGGAATGACGAACTTGCTTAAAGGTCGATTCAAATTCCACCTCCTCCATTTCCACCTTTAGGGTATCGTTCAGACTTAGTAAGTCCACATATTTATCCATGGATTGATGGAGGCCTTCAGTGGCCATCTTCATATACCCCAAGGTTTCCAAAACATCAGGATCCTTAATTTTGCTTAAATCTAAAAAGCTAAATAAGGTCAAAAGGTTGTTGACAGGAGCCCTTAGATCGTGAGAAGTGGTATAACTAAGCTGCTTTAAGTCCTTGTTGATTTCTTCCAACTGGACAATATGGTTATTCCGCTCTTCTTCCAACTTTTTTTTATGGGTAATATTTTTGGCAATGGCATAAATTAGCTGTTTATCAGGTAATGGGATCGAGGTCCATTGCAACCATATCAACTCCCCAGATTTGGTGATAAATCGGTTCTCATAATTGATCAAGGGAACAGCTTTCTTTAGGTTTTCCCGATAACTTGCCGTTATCGACTGGTCCCCTTTATAAATAAAATCGCTAATCAATTTCGAAAACAGCTCTTCCTCGGAATACCCCAAAAGCTTTCTAAAAGCTGGATTTACTCTTCTAAAATAGCCATCATAACCAGCAATACACAGTAAATCCATAGATAGCTCAAAAAAAGGATCAAGACTTAGTACCAACGGGTTATTCATAAATTTTATTTTTTAAAAATAGGTCAATTATCTCAGGGCAAGCCCATGAAGTATTGGACGGAAACTATCGATAACATTTCGACACAAGCATCTGAGCAATCAAATCTCACTTAGTGAGTATAATATAATTTTTCTAATCCTCAAAATTTTATCCTGATTCACCCAAACTATTGCATTATAAAAATATTATAAAGAGTGGGAAGAACATATTTTACAATTAAAATGAGGCTAAAAAAAAACCCGAAAATAGTAATATTTACGGGCTACTAAAACTTATTTCTTACTTCTATGACGTTCTCTGGCCAATAGCGTATTCTTTAATAACATAGCAATAGTCATGGGACCAACACCTCCTGGAACTGGAGTGATAAAAGAGGCCTTTTTACTCACATTTTCAAAGTCCACATCCCCAGTAATATAGTATCCCTTCGCTTTGGTATCGTCTGGCACCCTAGTAATTCCAACATCGATCACCACTGCATCATCTTTCACCATTTCCGCCTTTAGAAAGTTGGGAACTCCTAAGGCCGAAATTACGATATCTGCCTGTGAGATGATCTGCGTAATATTTTTAGTGTGACTATGCGTCAAGGTTACCGTAGAATTTCCTGGCCATCCTTTTCTCCCCATTAGTATACTCATGGGCCTACCCACAATATGGCTTCTACCGATCACTACGGTGTGCTTGCCCTTGGTTTCTACATTATATCTTTCCAACAGTTCTAAAATCCCGAAGGGGGTAGCCGGAATAAAAGTACTCATGTCCAAGGCCATTTTCCCAAAGTTGGTGGGATGGAATCCGTCCACATCCTTATCTGGGTCCACTGCCAACAATACACGCTGGGTATCTATCTGATCTGGTAAAGGTAGCTGAACAATAAAACCATCTATATTCTCATCTTTGTTCAACTCTTCAATTTTGTTCAACAACTCTTGTTCTGAAGTAGTACTTGGCAATTGCACCAAAGTAGACTCGAAACCTACTTTTTCACAAGACTTAACTTTGCTGCCAACATAAGTAAGGCTTGCTCCATCGTTACCCACAATTACAGCGGCTAGATGAGGTACTTTTTCTCCTCGCTCCCGCATTTTTGCCACCTCAACAGCAATTTCCTCCTTAATTTGATTCGATACTTTTTTACCGTCTAAAATTGTCATTCGTTTAAAGTTTAAAGTTTAAGGTTCAAGGTTGGTTTTAGTTAAACTTTGAGCCTTTATATTCTGATTTGTAAAGATGATTTAAAAAGGAACTGTTTTTTTTACTCTCGAACAGTACTTTTTCCAATAGTACGTTGAAAGTATCTTCATCTATATGGTTGCAATCCAACGTATGATTAAGGGGGGAATTAAGCGCACCACATGATGCTTTTGACATACTTAAAAATTGAATAAATTCCCAATTTCCATTCCGCTCGAACCCTTTCGAAATAGTATCCATTTAATTCCTTAATATATAATTTTTTTCTTAGGTAGTGGTTTCAAAAATTTGATTTACTACAATGCAAATTTCTCTGGCTAATTTCCATGTCTTCAAACCTTTCAATCTTCACCATTATGAAGTTGTCTTTGAACCTACAACTGCCAACCATTAAAAACCTACTTCATCCCCTTCATGGCACCCATCATCTGCATCATCTTTTTACCGCCCCCGCCTTGCATCATCTTCATCATTTTACTCATTTGATCAAATTGTTTTAACAGCTGGTTTATTTCTTGGATGGAGGTACCACTACCCTTAGCGATCCTTTTTTTACGACTAGCGTTCAAACTAGTTGGTGTAGATCTTTCTTCCGGAGTCATGGAATGGATAATAGCCTCTATATGCTTGAAAGCATCATCGTCTATATCCAATCCCTTTAATGCCTTACCGGCACCTGGGATCATCCCCATTAGGTCCTTAAGGCTACCCATCTTTTTAATCTGCTGTATCTGACTTAAAAAGTCGTCAAACCCAAATTTATTCTTGGCGATTTTCTTTTGGATCTTTCTGGCTTCCTCCTCATCAAATTGTTCCTGGGCACGTTCTACTAAGGAGACCACATCTCCCATCCCCAAAATCCGTTCGGCCATACGCGCAGGATAGAATACGTCTATAGCATCCATCTTCTCCCCGGTACCGATAAACTTAATAGGCTTATTTACTACGGATTTAATGGATATTGCAGCACCACCACGGGTATCTCCATCCAACTTCGTTAGTATTACCCCGTCAAAATTAAGTATATCGTTAAACGATTTCGCAGTGTTTACCGCATCCTGACCCGTCATGGCATCCACCACGAAAAGGGTTTCCTGAGGTTGAATAGCCTTATGGATGGTCGCTATTTCATTCATCATCTGCTTATCCACTGCTAACCTACCAGCGGTATCTATAATAACTACATTAAAACCATTGGCTTTGGCGTAGGCAATTCCCGCCTCAGAAATGGCCACTGGGTCAGTGTTACCACGATCGGAAAAAACTTCTACCCCAATTTGATCCCCTACTACATGAAGCTGATCGATTGCAGCCGGTCTGTAAACGTCACAGGCAACCAATAACGGATTTTTATTCTTCTTGGTCTTAAGATAATTAGCCAGTTTCCCTGAAAATGTGGTTTTACCAGAACCTTGTAACCCAGACATTAATATAACCGATGGTGTCCCAGAAAGATTAATTCCCTCTGCCTCGCCGCCCATAAGTTCGGTGAGTTCATCCTTTACCAACTTCACCATCAATTGGCCTGGTTGAAGGGAGGTCAATACATTCTGACCCATGGCTTCTTCCTTGACCTTATTGGTGAATTCTTTAGCTATTTTAAAATTGACATCGGCATCCAATAACGCTCTCCTGACCTCCTTTAAGGTTTCCGCAACATTAATTTCCGTTATTTGACCATGCCCTTTTAGAACATGTAACGCCTTATCTAACTTATCACTTAAATTATCGAACATAGTTTTCTGTATTAACAGGAATGCGCAAATTTAAGAATAAGTAAGGGAAGTGTGAAGTTTGAGATACAAAATATAAATGCAAAAAAGGGTAATCCCATAAAGAGACTACCCTTTTTCACAAAAAACTTGGGGCAAATTCGGTTATTTTTTTTCAAAAATTAAAATATTCGCACTACCATCGTCGTCTTTATCCCTTAACTCTAGCCTGTTACCACTGAAGGAAACCACCCTCCAATTATTCGTAAGCTCTTTCAAGGAACCCACCGACCCAAAATTGAGATAGCATTTCAACTGATTATCGCTATTTTTAATGACTTTCCATAATCCTAAGTGCACGGGAAGTGCATTAGAAGAAACGGTTACTACCGCAAGGGCTGAAAAGGTGAAATCGAAATTGGCATAATTTGAGGTTTCGTCTTCACCATCATCCAAGTATTTAGACACCACCCATTTGTCTACCTTCAAAATATCCCTAATCTCAACAGCATCGACATCTGCAATATTAGCCGTACAGATTTTCTCTAAAACAAGTTCGTAATCATCGTCACCCATATTAAACTCTAAGCGCTCATCTTCAAGGTCAGACAACAACCATTCAAAATTAAGGGCGGTTTCATCTGCTATATCTAGCATCATAACCAAACGTCCTTGGGAGTTACTGGCAACTTCCCAAGTTCCATCCTTGATGATAGTTCCGTTGGATATAGTAGCCCCACCATCTGCCATAATGATGAATTCATAACCCAATAACCTTTTCAATTCCTCATCATCTACCTTCACTTTACTAATAACCCAACTACATTCCTTTAAAAGCTCCCTTAAAACTTCGGGATCATTATTTATAATATCACATCCTTTTTTCAAGATTATCCTATTTCCGTCTTTGGCAATTAATTTTATTCTATCACCTCCAATATCATATACAAACCATTCTAAAGATAAATCTACCAGTTCATTAAAATCCAATTTCAATTTCACCTTAGAGCCAACCTTAACCGTACTCCAACTACCAGTTACGGTATTCCCCGTACTATTATTTAGAGCAACGGTACCATCTGCCTCAAACCTCATCACGTTTTCTAGGTATTGGGTAGTCTGGTATTTTCCATTGGCAATCACTTCTTTCATTAACAAGGGGCAGGCTCCTAGATACGCATTCAATTCTTGCTTTGAAAACTCGTCATCATCATCATCATCATCACAATTTTTCTTGGCGCTCTCTATAACGTCGGTCATTTCTGCATTATTATGGACCACAAACTCAATGTCATTATATAATTTCAAGGAAATTGGAAACTGAAAGCTAATAAGGTCATCATCATCCAAATTATCAAAATAACGTCTTAACTCCATATCATTCTTTACGGACACACTGCCTGTTTGCTGAAAAGTGATATCAAAAGAGAATACTTTAAAAGGATACATAAAGCTTACACAATCAATACTATCCTCATCACCCAATACCTGACATGCTTCTACAAGCTCCTCCAATTGGTCCTCATCCGTTAGGACAATTTCACTATAATCCGCTAAGGTGACGATGATTGGAAAGCGTATATCCAAATCATCATCGTTTTCACCCAATAGGCCTTTAATCAGTTCCAGATCATTCACTGTCTTAAGATTAACATTTAAGCCGTTAATATTTACAACATAGGGAAAGTTGATAGAGAAACAACTGGCTCCATCCACAATATTGTCATAAGAACCATCTTTTGAGGAAGCGCCTTTAATTAATTGTGCCGTATTAGAACTAGCATTAATAGCTTCCTGATTATTTTGTTCTGGCAGGTCTTCAAATTCCTTCTGGCAAGCACCAAGACAAATGAACACCATAAGCGTACAAGTGTATAAAAAATATAAAGTCGGCTTTTTCATTTCTATTTGGTTTTTCGTATTATACCTCTTTAACAATCAACTTTTAAAATACCCTACCCCGATTATTAATTATTTTAAAATATCTTTGGGCAAAACAAGAGATTGAAAACAGATACTATTACTAATGTATGCGAGGATGAAGTCTACGCTTCTATCTTTAGCACCCATTCTAAAACGGTTTTTAATTACATATATTATAAGTTTGGCAATGAGGAAAAAGCCTATGATGCCGTACAAGAGGCCTTTATAAAGCTTTGGGAAAATTGCTCTAAAGTTTCTCCCGATAAAGCCAAATCCTTTGTTTACACCGTAGCTAACAATTTGTATCTCAATGTGATAAAGGCAGAAAAGGTGCGTTTAAAACATAGGGCACAAACCCAGAATACGGAATACGAGTCTCCAGAATTTATCATGGAACAGCAGGAATTTAAGGAAAAATTGGACAAAGCGCTCCAAGATCTTCCAGAAAACCAACGCACCACATTTTTACTGAACCGTATAGATGGAAAAAAATATGCCGAGATTGCTGAGATGGAAGGAGTAAGCGTAAAGGCGATAGAAAAAAGAATGCATCTGGCCTTAAAAACACTTAGGGAGCAGATTGATGGAATTTAAAAAGTGGTATTGAATACTAAGTACAAGGTAGTGAGAAATGAATAATTTACTAGTTATTGCGGAATTATGCTCACTTCATATTGTTTATTGATTGATTTAGTTGTTCGTTGACCATTGATTACTGTTAAGGAGTTATGATGAAAACCATATCTCAGCACAACTAATTGTTGATTGAAAGTGATTTCAACTACGCTTACCTATCGGTAGGCGAACTCAATAAAAAGCTTTGAAGCTCTCATTTAGTCTGATTACTGAAATGAAATCATAAGGTTAAGATGAACACCACACCTCAATACTAAAATCTCAATGCTCCATACTAATATCTAAATACTAATAATAAAGTAGGGTTTTCATCAATTAAGTTGTTATACCGATATAAAGCTGAACACCATGGAAGAGAATTATCTAGCAAAATGGCTCAACAACGAGCTTTCCGCAGAGGAGGTCGCCAAATTTAAGGAGACTAAGGAATATGTTACCTATAAAAATATTGTGGATGCCTGTGATACCATGGAAGCTCCTGAATTTGATATGGCAAAAGCCAAAAGAGACCTATACAATAGGAAACAAGGTACTACAGGAAAGGTAGTTTCTTTAAACCCGTATAAAAAATACCTTCGTATTGCAGCGGTAATTGCATTAATCCTTGGAGTTTCATATTTCTATAATTCCACTTTGGACCAAACCGTAAGCACCCAATATGCAGAACGTGCAGCAATCATCCTCCCCGATGCTTCCGAGGTACAATTAAATGCAGAATCCCAAATTTCCTACAGCAAGAAAAATTGGAACCAGAAACGAAATATAGACTTAAAAGGGGAAGCGTTCTTTAAGGTTGCCAAAGGTGAACGCTTCACTGTAACTACGGATAACGGTACGGTAACAGTTCTAGGCACCCAGTTTAATGTAGAAAACAGAAAAAACTTTTTTGAAGTTAGCTGTTATGAGGGATTGGTCAGCGTTCTCTATAACAAAAAGGAAATAAAACTTCCCGCAGGCCATGCCCTTGTGGTTGTAGATGGCCAACTAAAAACATCAGAAGTAGCAGGCTACAGTCAACCATCATGGTTAAAACAGGAGAGTACTTTTAAAAGTATCCCCCTAAAATTTGTCTTAGATGAATTTCAAAGGCAGTTTAATTTGGAAGTAACTACCGAAAATCTAGACATAGATCAATTATTTACCGGGTCATTCAGCAATACCGATAAAAATTTAGCGTTGAGAAGTATAAGTGCACCTTCTGGCATGAAATTTAAAATAGAAGGGGAAAAAGTGCTGTTCTATGCCGAAATGCCATAATTACTTTGTAATTCTTATCTATCTTCACCTCTTCCTACTATCTTTTTTGGGAAGGGCTCAGGAAAGTACTCCCACATTAGCACCACTTATTTCCTATATAGAGCAATTGGAAAGGGAACACAACGTTAAGTTCTCATTTATAGATGCCGATGTTCGCTCCATTAAGATTACCATTCCCACAACCAAAACATTGGAAGGGATACTTACTGATCTTGAAGCCCAAACAGGCCTCAGCATCACCAAACTTAATGACCGTTACTACACCATTGTCAAAAACCCATTAGTTGATCTCTGTGGTTTTGTAGTAGAAAATTTTGAAAACAACACCATTCCAAGTGCTACAGTTGAAGTTTTGGGCACCAAAACTAACGTAATTACTGATGCGAACGGTCAATTTCACCTAACGGATGTGCCTAGAAATGCCAATATCGTCATAAAACATATAGGGTTTAAGACCATTTTTTTAAGCGCAGAAGAGTTCTCACAAACAGACCCATGCCGTAAAATTCCTTTAACTACCATCTATCAGGAACTGAAAGAGGTAGTCGTATATCAGTTCCTAACAACAGGGATCAATAAAGAACAAGATGCCAGTATTACAATAAATACGGGGAAATTCGGAATTTTACCCGGACTTATTGAACCAGACGTGTTACAGACCATACAGGCCCTTCCAGGAATAAAAAGTGTAGACGAAACGGTATCAGATATCAATGTAAGGGGCGGGACCAATGACCAAAACCTAATTTTATGGGATGGTATAAAAATGTATCAATCAGGACATTTTTTCGGATTAATTTCCGCCTTCAATCCCTATTTAACCGAGAAGGTCACCCTTATAAAAAATGGAACCAGTGTTGAATATGGAGATGGGGTAAGTAGTGTAATCAATATTCAGACCGAAAACAAAGTCAGAAAAACTTTTGTAGGAGGAGCGGGATTTAATTTATTGAGCGGAGATGTATACGGAAATGTTCCATTATCCAACAACGTCTCCTTTCAATTTTCGGGAAGACGATCTACTACTGATTTTATAAAAACCCCAACTTATGACCGATTTTTTGAAAAGGCCTTTCAAGATAGTGAAGTAACGGAAAACAACAATGTGGAAGATAATAGCGATTTAACTCGCGAGGAGGATTTCTATTTTTATGATATTACCGGGAAGCTCCTTTATGACATCAATGAAAAGCAAAAGGTACGTCTTAGTTTTATCCATATAAACAACAACCTCAATTACAACGAGACTACTGATACAGACCACAGACAAAGCCTTTTAAAACAGAACAACCTGTCCTTTGGCGGGAGTTTACAAAGCAACTGGACCCAAAGGTTCAGCTCCCACTTAAACCTTTATTACACCCGCTATAACTTAGATGCGCAGAATATAGTTTCCGAGGCACAGCAACTATTTCAGAATAACCAAGTATTGGAAAAGGCCCTTAAATTAAATACCAATTACAAACTGAACTCCACCCTAAATTGGAGTAACGGATACCAACTGAACGAAACGGGGATCACCAATCGCACCCTTGTAACACAACCTGCTTTTAGGAGCAATATAAAAGGGGTAATCCTTACACATTCCTTATTTTCAGAATTAGGGTTTAAATCTCCCAACTCCAAATGGTTTGCCAGGGGAGGAATCCGATTAAATTACATTAAGAACTTAAAGACTTTTGCCACCTTTGATGACCTAATACTAGAACCCCGGCTAAACCTCAACTACGCGATAACCCAAGACCTAAAGATTGAGGTATTGGGAGAATTTAAAAGTCAAACTACCAACCAGATTATTGATTTAGAACAAAATTTCTTGGGTATAGAAAAAAGAAGGTGGATCTTATCTGATGACCAAACGCTACCAATCACCAAGAGCAAACAAGCCTCCTTGGGGATTAATTATGAAAGGAATAGTTTATATGTTGGACTGGAAGGGTTTTACAAAAAAGTGGAGGGCATTAGCACTGCAACACAAGGTTTCCAGAATAAAGACCAATTTAGGGGCGAAATCGGAAGCTACGACGTTTCTGGAGTCGAATTTTTGATCAATAAAAATATGAATACCTATAGCACTTGGCTAAGCTATACTTACAACCTTAACAATTATTATTTTGACGACTTAGTCCCCCATAAATTCCCTAACAATCTCGATATAAGACATACGTTTACTTTTGCTGGCACCTATACCTATAAAAAATTTAGGGTCGGACTTGGGGCTAACTACCGAACGGGAAAACCATATACCCAACCACAGGAGGGAGACAATCCCATAGACAATACCACTTTCCCTAGTAGAATAAATTATGCGGACCCTAATAGCAGCCGACTTTCTGATTATCTAAGGGCAGATGCCTCTTTTATCTATAGTTTTAAAATCGGAAATAGAACAAAGGCTTCCTTTGGAGCTTCTGTATTAAATATTTTGAACAAAAAAAATATTCTGAATACCTATTATCGCCTAAACGACCAAAACGAGATAGAAACTATAAAGCGAGGTTCATTGGGAGTTACGCCCAATGTAAGTTTCCGCATGAATTTCTAATCACAGATGGCTTTTATCTATGATACTTACCTTATACATTACAGAAAATAGACACTATACTGCATAAAAAAATCGGAAGCCTTGGGAACGATCATTCCCAAAACTTCCGACTAATAAAATGTTAGCTACGGTTATTTAGCCAAATCCTTGATTCTAATATTTCTAAACGCCAATTCTGCGCCATGGCCCAAGAAGGCAATATGCCCTTTGTTCCTTAACAATCCTGGGTGATTTTTCTTATCCAAAGTGCCGTTTTTAGAGGCTTCTTTCATATTCCCATCCAAGATTACTTGTCCGTTTAGGGTGATTTTTACAGCATCTCCTTTAACGATTACTTCTTGGGAATTCCATTCCCCAACCGGATTTAACGCTCCCTTTTTGGCAGCTATGATCCCGTAAACGGAGCCATGATATTGGTAAGGTTCTAAATTGGCATAGATATCTGCCGTATCGTCTAGAATCTGCAATTCCTTACCCATATAAGCAACATCTCCTTTCAAAGGCGCATGGATACCTAGACCATTGTTGGCCCCTGGGGTAAGTTTAAAGTCGAACCTAAAAACAAAATCCGAAAATTCCTCCGCAGTATACAAATTACCATGACCTCCTTGTTTTGGACGTACAAGCAATTCGTTGTTTTCCATGATATAATCGGTCTTGTTCCCAATCCAATGATCTAGATCCCTACCATTCAAAAGGGATTTAAATCCTTCCTTCTTTTCAGCCTCGGTCAATTGATCGTCTCCCGAACTAATTTCCCTTACATAGATATTTCTAAAACCTAGGTCTTCTCCATGGGCTTGTAATTCAATGGCCTCCTTGGCAAAGATCGCCTGCTTGCGGTCCCAGTAATTTTCCAATACCACATTATCCGTAACCAATACACCATTTAAATGAACAGTAACACGATCTCCAATCATCTTGATTCTAAAGGTGTTCCATTCATCGATTGGGTTATCGGCAACTACCAAAGGCTTGGTCTCATGCTTTTGATTGTTGTAGAGTCCGCCAGAACCTACTTGGGCACCAACTTTAACCAGTGCAATGTCCCAGATCTGAACTTGTGGAGTTCCCCTTAAATAAATTCCAGAATCTCCTCCTTCTGTTATTTTCCAGTCTACAATCATTTCAAAATCGGCATAGTCTTTTACGGTACAAATATTATTATACCCTTCGCCTTTAAATCCAATAACACCATCCTCTATATACCAATCCCTCATCATTTGCGCATTGGCTTTGGCCTGCTCTTGAGCCAATTTTTTCGCAGACATTTTAGAACGTGCAATCGGGTTTTGTACCAAACCTTCCCATCCATCAAAATCTACTCCATTAAAAATGGATACAAATCCTTTTTCATTGGGCATTTTATCTAAAAACTCCTTTACATCAATTTTGATATATTGACTATCTGGACCGGTAAGGTTATCTACACTCCTAGAAACGATATCCCGCACTACTTCACCACTTAGACCATCCTTTACCCCAGGGGTTGGAAGTGCAATAGCTATGGCAGCATTTGAAGCTGTAGTCAACAACGCCTCCTCGTTTAAGTATTCGGACACAAAAACCAAGGAAAGGAAGGTCTTAATCCGTTGTGCCGCTCTCAACACCTGTTTCTTTTCAACAGTACTTTTTGCCTCTGGCATCAACTTTCTTACAAGAAGAAGTTTTTGATCTGCTGGATAATCGGACCGCACCACTTTAGACAGGTAGTTCTCAAAAGATTTTTTCCTGATTTCCCCATCCACTGCATTCTTGGTCGATTGGAACAAATATGGAATAGCATCGTTATTTTTCCAATTTGCCAAGGCGTTCAATGCAATCACCCTTTCACTTTCGTTTCCATTTAACAATTGGTCGGAAACCAGTTCTAGTGCCTTTTCGCTACTTAAAGAAGCTAATACCGGCAATAATTTAGATTTATCCGTTGCCTCTCCATAAGCGTTGTACAACTCATTGGAGAACTTACCGTTTCCGGCATTTACAATACCCAACAGCGCTTTTTGGATATTTCCAACCTGATCGGATGTATCGGTTTTATCCAACAGACCTATTAGAATTGTTAAGTCTTTATCCGAAGCTATGGATGGCAATGCACTGTATATTGCACTATTTACCTTTTCACTTCCTTTGCCCAATTGCTCCAATAGCGTATTAAACTGGTTCTTGGCATCCCTAGCGGATAATACATTTACCAACACTACCTTAGCATCCTCGCCAACTGTAGGTAATTGATCTGCCAATAACTGGTTATCCTTTGCGTTGCCCAACCTTAACAGGGTTTCTTCAATGGCTAAATACTCCTCTGGGGAACTGGCCATTTTTAAACTACTGAACAATACTGGAAATGCCTTGTCTTTCTCTTGATAAGACAACGCCTTAATTCCCGCTGTACGCACAGCTACATCCTTATCTTTAACCGCTCTTAAAACTACGGATTGAAATACGGCTTCATCCTTACTATTAGCAAGCATCCTAACAATTAATGGCTTGGTTTCCGCGGATGATTTTTTATACTGTTTTGCCCATTTAGCCACCTCTGCAGAAGAGAGATCTTCTCCAGCAGCATCCAATACGGCACCAACATAAGCAATGTTCTTATTTCTAGACTCCTTTAGCAATACCTTAGTAATACTACTGCCTTCATTTTCACTTAAGATATGCACTCCGGCAGATCTAAAATGTAACTGATCTTCATTTTTACAATTTTTAAGCAGTTTTTTGGCCACATCATTACTCAAAGCCTTATCGCCCTTTTCCTGTAATCTATTCCCGTAATGTATAAATGCCAATATACTGTTGGTTTCATCCAAGCGATAATTAGATTTGGAAGCCCAATTCTCCAACTCCCCATAAGAATTAGGGTTGGCAATATTAGCCATAGCCATTAGCGCTTTCCGTTGTACCACTTTGGAAGGGGAAGTCAGGGCAGTATGTAATACCGCCTCGGAAGGAGCAAATTTCAATACACCCAAGGCATCTATCAAATCTGCTAATTTATTTGTTTCCGCATCTTTTGCCGCTTCCAAAATAGCATTGGCGGCTTTATCTGTACCGATAGAAGTTAAGGCTGCAAGGGCAGGCTTATACATATCACTGGTTTGAAGATAGCTACTTAACGCTGAGATTGAAGTATCCGTTCCACTAAAGATAAGTCGGTCTATAAGAAAGGTTTTCACTTCCTTGTCCGATGCTTTATCCAAAGCCTTTAACAAAGCGTTTTCAACTACTCCATTTTGAATTTTAGACTCCAATCCTCCGTTATAAATTGCTAAGCTATTGATGGCGTATCTAGCTTTGGTATCGTTTCCTGTTCCTAGGGGAACCAACATATCGGTAAATTTCAAAATACCGTTTTCCCCTAATCCGATAACCTCTTGCATTAGGCGATCGGTATGTCCCAGATCCGCTGTTGGTAATTGCGCCAAAACATCTGCAACTTTGGTGTCTAGGGTCCTGTTGTCCTGTGCATTAATTACTTGTGCGCCTACAAACAACAATAGCACACTTATAGTTTTATATATATTATTCATCGTATAAATTCTTAGTATTGGTTAATATGCCCAAGAGGATCTCATTGGCTGATCGATCAATCTATTGGCTTCCTCGTCATTGATAAATTCCTGTTTTACAGGATCAAATTCTAGGGTTCGTCCTAAACGAAGTGCAATAATGCCCATATTTACTACGGTAGCAGATCTATGTCCGTTTTCCTCGTTTAGTGCAAATTTCTGCCTTGTTTTTACCGATTCGGAGAAAACAGTAATCTGTTCCTCTGGATCGGGCATACTATTGATTAAGCCCTCAATGTTGGGAATAGTGGATTTAAAACCGTTATAGATCTTTCCATTTGGCCCTTCTATATAAGCCGCATCCTTATCCTTGTTTTCTCCATCCAATATAATCTGACAGCCATCTGCATAGGTGTAGACAATTTTCCTCCAGGTACCAATAGCGTCATAATGCTGTTCTGGGGCATCAACCTCCACTTTTACTGGGCTGGTATTATCCTTCCCAAGGAAGTACTGAACAGGGTCTATATAATGTTGGCCCATATCTCCTAAACCACCACCGTCATAATCCCAATACCCTCTAAAGGTACCGTGCACCCTATGTGGGTGATAAGGTTTCTCAGGTGCAGGTCCCAACCACATATTGTAATCCAATTCTTGTGGTACGGCTTGTGGAGCTAAATTTTCCTTTCCTACCCAATAGAATTTCCAATTGAAACCGGTAACTCCACTGATGGTAACTTTTAACGGCCACCCTAAGGCACCGCTATCTACTACTTTCTTTAATTTTTTAACTGGGGTACCCATTCCGTAAAAATTATCTTTAAAACGGAACCAGGTATTTAAACGGAACATTTTCCCGTGTTGCTGCATAGCCTCAACCACTTTCTTTCCTTCCCCTATGGTTCTGGTCATCGGTTTCTCGCACCATACATCTTTTCCGGCTTCAGCGGCCATAATTGACATTAACCCGTGCCAATGTGGTGGGGTTGCAATATGAACGATATCTATGTCCGGTCTCTGTAGCACTTCACGGAAATCCCGATAGCCTGTGACACCACTTCCCACTTTTTTTAGGGTATTGGCCAAATGATTGGCATCTGCATCACAAATAGCCAACAATTTAGTGCCTTCATAGGTTAAATGTCCTTGACCCATTCCCCCAACTCCTATTACGGCCTTTGTTAATTGGTCACTAGGAGCTATAAAGTTAGTCCCCCCCATAACGTGTCTTGGTATAATACTGATACCTGCAGCTGCCACAATGGATTTTCTTACGAAATCCCTACGGCTTGTTGAATTTTTCTTCATCGATTCCTATACTATTTCTATTAATTATTTGAACATGTGCTATTTACTTGGTCAAAGAAAGACCACAATGCGTAAAAATAGGGGTAATATATGGGGTAATATTATTAAAAAATATAAAAAACTGATGATTTTTATGCCCAAGATCAAGATATGACATTTGGATCACCAAGAATATCCTCGAATTTAATAGGGTAAGTTTCCCCGTATAGTTTCTTATAGAGCTTAGCAAATTTGTCGTAAACGGAATGTGCCGTACTTAATTTACCTTGTTTTATCAATATTTGCAATTTCAACTGAAGTGCATTTTCGTTTAGATCATCGTATATGTACATTACGGAGGCTAAATCATGCAGCAGTACATTATGCTCCTCTAAATTAAGTTTTGCAGCAATCCCCTGACAAAACTCCAGAATTCTATTGCTCAATTTTTCTACAAAGGGATCTAACCATGCATCCTCAGTATTTGACAAAAAGCGTTCCTCCTTAATAATTTCGAGCAAACTGGGTAACCGACTTTCAAGTTCCTTGATCTCGATATCCTCCTTACCAAGAGAATCCAAATACTTATGGACTACTTGATATTCACAAAAACAGTCTTCCCCTACTTCTAGGAACCAAAGTTTTTCCTTAAAAATCAATCTGATCGAAGCGGAGTCTGCCAAAATTGCCCTTAAGTTCTGAATATTAGTGCCTCTAGTGTTTTTTGCACTGCTGGAACTCATTCCAGGCCAAAGAAATTCGGTAAGTTTTTTGGTGCTGATCCCTTTCTTCCCCCCAACACTGTGTAATAACACCACTAGAAAGAGTTGCTTAAGTTTAGGAGAAAGCTTTTTTGCTATATCAGAACCATCCGCAACACTTATTTTCAAAGGACCAAAGCTACGTATCCTTTCCCCATACTCCGATGTTTCCGCTACCGGAGTGGTAGCTTCCAATTTTACCGGAGCTGTGGCTATTGGCTTGCTGATATTAGCGTTTAACCGATTTCTTTTCCTCCAAAAATGAAGTATCAATAATAGCACTAGTACCGTTAAAACTCCAATTAAGGGGATAAGGAAAATATGTAGGCCAACAGCATCTCCTTGGGATGTGGTATCATACTCTTTAAAGATCTCTTCCTGATTTAGCTCTCGATTCCAAATTTTAATATTATCCAGATACCCTATAAAAAATTCTTGCCACAAATTACTCCCAATAACCAAATCGTACTCTGAAGTATCGTAGTCCTCAATCAATTGAATCTTATCGGTCTGTATCCCATTAATAAAAAATGAAAGGTCATCGTTAAGTGTAGAATGCACTAAGGCAACATGCGTCCATTCGTTCACAGGGACTGGTGAAGATGGGGAAATATAATCCTTTATATCGGCCATGGTAAAAGTAAGTAGTCCCTCATGTAGTTTCAATACAAAACTTTCCCCCTTCCCTAAGATACTATTGTTTCTATTGAGGACTGTTGGCTTTATCCAAGCTGAAATTGTAAAACTGCCTTGCAACGCCATTCTACTATCCAATCCCGCATCTACATAGGCGCCATTATCAAAATAACCCACCTTGCCACGGCTCCGATCATCTACTAGTTCAACTTTATTTACAATTAGTTCGCTATTATTTTTCCGGATATTGTTTTTAATAATCGGACCAAACGAAAAATGATCCGTGATTCCGAATTCAGGATCTAGAGGAAAACCAATAAATTCCTTTAGGTTCCCACTATTATCGGCTGTAGTTCGAATAATATCGGGGGAGAAATAATAGCCCGCCTTATGCGGAATAAAAACAGGCAAGTCTTCCTTGGAAAGCCTAGGAAAACTAAAATTACCATCTACCCTTAGGTTTTTATGGTTTTTAAACCCTACCCCATTTAACAGTCCATTTTTGGACCTGACCGTTCCAAAAACACGTTTTATTCGGTTAAGCCTTTGCACCACACTATCCGTATATAAAAAATTCTGTGGGTCTACTTGGATAAAATTAGGCACCCTTCCCGTTTTTTTCCAAAGTTTTACAATGCTACTATCGCCTATTATTTCTTTATGGGCAAACGGCATAAAAGTCAGTTCCTTACTTGGTACAGATCGCAACGAATCCTTTAGGAATACTTTCCAATTCCATTGCACAGTGTCCACCACATCCATGGATACAAATTGCGTTATATTTTCGGGAAAGGGCTCCCCTTCAAGGTAGGCCTTCCCCAATACCAACATCCTTCTATTTTTAGTGTCCAGTTGATTGAGCAACGGAAGGTACGCCTCCTTATATTCCTGAATATAAACTGCCAAGGGGGCGGCTCCTTGCATTAAACTAGATATATTGGAGGAGTTTATCTTATCGATATCGATCAAGACATAGGAATGCAGTCTTATCTTCCATTTATCCTCCTCAGAAAGTAGATGATACTCTTGAGCCGTTCCCTTTCCTAAGAAAAGAAAGAACAAAAGAGTGAAAAACTTGAAAAATAAAGGTCTATTTAACAAAATTCTGTAGGAACCCACTTTAGGGCATTTATGTTGACCCTGCAATTTAATAAGAATAAACATAAACTCCATCACAGAATTTTGCATCACCCAATAGTAGGTAACAAACGCATCAATCACTTGGGGCAACCCAATAAGTGAGGCTAAATCTTCCTTACATCCTTTCTGGAACCTGAATTCCTAAAAGCTTGAATGCAGATTTAATGACCTCCCCCACTTTTTTAGCCAATTGAATTCGGAATATTTTTTTATTCTCATCCGTTTCGCCCAATATGGAAACGTTTTGATAGAAGGAATTAAACTCCTTTACCAAATCGTAGGTATAATTGGCCAATAGGGCGGGACTAAAGTTATCTGCAGCCTGCTGTAGGGTCTCCGGGAATAATTGAATCTGTTTTAAAAGTTCTTTTTCCTTTTCATGCAGTTCAACCAGCTCCTTAGCCACTGAAATATCATAATTCAGCTCCTCGCCTTTCCTTAGAATAGACTGGATTCTTGCATAGGTATATTGAATAAACGGACCTGTATTACCTTGAAAATCTACCGATTCCTCTGGATTGAACAGGATGCGTTTTTTGGGATCCACTTTAAGGATATAATATTTAAGGGCCCCCATACCTATAATTTTATAAAGCTCCTGCTTTTCCTCTTCCGAATAGTCCTCTAATTTACCTAGTTCCTCAGAAATTTCCGCTGCGGTACGGGCCATATCCTCCATAAGCTCATCTGCATCTACAACGGTCCCCTCCCTACTTTTCATTTTTCCACTTGGCAGGTCTACCATTCCATAGCTTAAATGATAGAGATTATCTGCCCAGTCAAACCCAAGTTTTTTAAGGATTAGGAAGAGCACTTTAAAATGATAATCCTGTTCGTTACCTACCGTATATACCATACCTTTTACTTCCGGATTATCCTGAACCCGTTGTATGGCAGTCCCTATATCTTGAGTCATATATACCGCGGTACCGTCCGATCTCAGAACTATCTTTTCATCTAAGCCTTCATCGGTAAGATCTATCCACACACTTCCATCGTCTTTCTTATAAAAAACACCCCTTTTAAGTCCGTCTTCCACAAAATCTTTCCCCAACAAATAGGTATTGCTCTCGTAGTACAACTGATCAAAATCTACGCCTAGGTTTTTATAGGTGACATCAAATCCTTTATAGACCCAAGAATTCATGGTTTCCCAAAGCTGTACCACCTCTGGATCACCAGCCTCCCATTTTATAAGCATATTCTGGGCTTCCAAAAGTAAGGGAGCTTCTTTCTCTGCTACATCAGATTTAACACCTTCCGCAATCATAGCAGCAATTTCTTCCTTATAGGCCTTATCAAAAGCTACATAGTAATTCCCTACTAATTTATCCCCTTTTAGACCCGTACTTTCAGGTGTTTCGCCATTCCCAAATCGCTGCCAGGCAAGCATACTCTTGCAAATATGGATTCCTCTATCATTAATAATCTGGGTTTTATACACTTTTTTTCCAGAAGCTTTAATGATCTCTGCCACGGAATATCCCAACAAATTGTTTCGAACATGCCCCAAATGCAGTGGCTTATTAGTATTAGGCGAAGAATACTCCACCATAATGGCTTTATCCTTGTTTTGGGGCACAAAACCAAAATTTGGATCTCCCAATATTCTATTAAAAAAATCGAGATAATACCTATTACCGATCGTTATATTCAAAAACCCTTTCACCACATTGAAATCCTCCACTTCATCTACTTCATTCTTCAGGAACTGGCCTATTTGCTCGCCTATTTGTACTGGATTACCTTTTACCACACGTAACATTGGAAAAATCACAACGGTAATATCCCCAGCAAATTCTTTTCTTGTGGGTTGAAATTCTACCGTTGGCAATTGAACCTTATATATTGAGGTTATCGCTTCCTTTACCTTCTGGGATAAGACTTCTTGAATGTTCATTAAATTCTGGTGTTTAAGGCTGCAAAATTAAGCATTTTTATTGTTACACTGAGATGTTCGCCCGTAGCAGCGGCTGAAGTAGGAAGATTTCTTTAACTTTATAACAATTAACACTATTACCAAAATTCCAATTAAGGAAATAAAATGTAAATATGCTAGTCAACGTCTCTTATAACAACAAGGATATCATTCGAAAAATAGAACAAGAAGTAGGCAAACCGTTTTCATTTCAAGAGCGATTCGCCCTAGATGGAATTGGCTCCCCTAAATTAATAATTATAGACAGTAGCATCCATATTAAAAACCTGTTGATTTTAGACAATAACACCGATTCTTGCAATATAGAACTACGTCCTAAAGGAATAATAATCCGATTTAGATCACTATTGGAAACCTTTGGATTAATTATACCCTATTACAAGCTCTCGCTCTACAAAACCGATTATGGATTATACACTATTTATAGGGACCAGTATTACGTTAAGATTAGAGCGGACACCAAGGCCATTCAAAAGTTTTTCACAAAGATATTGGGCCATAGGGCAGACAATACCCCTACCAAAATTGAAGATCTCTAATAGCTTACTGTAGGTTTTAGTTTTAGACCAAGGAAAATAGGACCAGCTTCTTGAGCTCCAAATATTGTTAATCGGGAAACTAAATAGGCACAGCACATCTATGACCTAAGGTTAGGAAAAAACTTATATTTATAGGACTAAAGTCAAACAATATCAAAACGCTAAAAACCATTTTTAGAAACCCCTTACTTTCCATTTCTATCGGAATCCTGTCTATTTCGACCTTGGTCGTATTTCTAGCAACCAAATCTAGTTATAACGCCATAGAAATCGCCTCTGTATGGGTAAGAAACCATTTTGGTCAGTTTTACCTCTATCTAGGATTGGGCTGTGTTCTTCTTTTGCTGGGCGTCGCAATATCACCCTTGGGAAAAATAAAACTCGGAAAACCGTCACAAGGTCCGGAACACAGTATTTGGGCGTGGACGGCTATGTTGTACAGTGCAGGGATGGGAGCCGGAATCTTATTAAGGGCGGTACAAGAACCCGTTTTTATGCAGCAAAATTCACCTTACCCTTCCCAAGTCTCCCCAGACATCTTGGCTTTGGTGTACACGTTTTACCAATGGGGATTTACAGCATGGGCATTCTACGGGTTATTTGCTATGGTAATTGGTTATTTCCTCTTCGTTAAAAAGAAAAAAGTTTTAGTGAGCGCAACCATAGAAGATGTAATTCCACAAAAATCTTTTAAAATTGCTATAGACACCCTCACCGTAATCACTACGGTATTTGGTTTGGTTGCCGCAATAGGCTTGGGCACTACTCAAATAAATGGGGGATTAAACCATATTTTCTCCACCCAAAACGGATTGTTCACCACCTTAATATTGGCTACAATAATTTCATCCCTCGCTTTTTATTCCGCCTGGAGCGGAGTAAATAAAGGAATAAAGGTAATCTCCAAAATAAATATCCTTATAACCTTGGCCTTGTTGCTCTTTACCTTTGTAAATAGTGATATGAGTGCTATCCTTATCAATTTTTATAAAGCGACATTACAATATCTAAAAGATTTTATTCCAATGAGTTTGGCCTACGGAGATTATGACCCCGGCATTGTATTTCTTACAGATTGGACCTATTATTATTGGGCATTCTGGATTGCTTGGGCCCCTTTTACAGGAATATTTATAGCACGAATATCCAAAGGACGGTCCTTAAGGCAATTGTTATTAGGCGTCTTAATCATCCCCAGCTTGGGTACCTTTTTTTGGTTTTCCGTTTTTGGCACTTCTGCCTTTCAACTAATGGAGGGATGGGGAACTTACCAAGGTGAATTTGCGGGTGTATTTTCCTCCATTTTTATATTCTTCGCCAATTATCCTTTGGCCACCATTCTAAACGTAACAACCATAGTGCTCCTTATTGGTTTCTTGGTCACCTCGGTAGATTCTGCCGTCTTTGTCCTTAGTATGTTCTCGGATAAAGGAAAAAAAAACCCGAGTAAAACCCATAGATTGCTATGGTCTATTTTTATATTCCTAACTACAGTTGCCTTGATTTTATTGGGAAATGCAAAACCGGATATTGATGTGTTGGTTGCGGCACAAAAACTCCTCATCATTACTTCACTGCCCTTCGCTTTCTTTATGGTTGCCATGACCTTCTTATTCTTAAGGCAGTTAATGAAGAAATAACTTCGTTCTTTAAGTTCTAGGAATAGCCTCAAATGAGGAGGTAGTAAAATTTTGTATCGATTATACTATTTTTTAGGCAAAAACACCTCTGCCATCATACACCTCGCACTTCCACCTCCACAAGTTTCTATTGTTTCCAAAGAGCTGTGTACTATTCCACAATGTTTTTCTATGGCTGTTATCTGTTCAGGCCTCAGGCTATTGAATGCTGCCGTGCTCATTACGAGGAACCGCCTATCGCCCATACCCAATACCTGAATCATATTCCCTGCAAATTGGTGCATTTGGGCTTCTGTAATAGTTATTATTTCCTTCCCATCTTGCTTTAAATGGGACACCACATTTTTCTTCTCTTTTTTATCGTCAATACTGTCCAAGCAGATTACTGCGAAGGATTCTGCTAAGCACATCATCACATTGGTATGATAAATTGGCTTTCTTCCCCCACCAACCGATTGGAAAGCGGTAAATATGACCGGAGTATATTCGAAATCCTCACAAAATTCGATAAAAAGATCCTCATCGGCACGTACAGAAAGTGCACAATAAGCCTTTTTGTTTACCCTGTCCAATATAACGCTGCCAGTAGATTCCAGAAAATATCCTTCGTCCTCAGCAGAGGTATAATCCATAACATTATGGATAACAAAACCTTTTTCCTCTAAAATATCCAACACATCCTCCCTGCGTTCCTTTCTTCTGTTTTCCGCAAACAGCGGATAGAGTCCCACAGTACCATCATCGTGAAAGGATATCCAATTGTTGGGGAATACAGCATCGGGAGTATCTACCTTATCATTGTCCTCAACAACAATTACATTAACGCCTTTTTCCCTCAATACCAGAACAAAAGCATCAAATTCAGCCTGTGCCCTACTATTAATCTCCTGATTCTTTATATCGATATCTTCCTGAAAGTAATTATTTACTGCAGTTTGCTCATTCATCCGAAAATTTACGGGTCGGATCATTAGAACGGTATTGGTGATTTGCATTGCTTTTATTTTTTATATAGTTGAATTACTACTCCTCAGTTACTTAAAAGAGGTCGAAAGCTACTTGAATCGTTGATTCTTACTAATATTTTCGACACTAACATAAGCCCATACGAGCAAATCTATTCCCCCCCCTAGTGTTTAATAAAATATTACTTGAGGGCAAAGTGGCCTCCATTACTAGGTGCCACTGGTGAAATCCGATATTCAATTATCGGTATTTTTCTATACTGGGGGAAAGAAAATATCTTACTCTCTAACTAGGGGCAAGGTACTACATCTTAACAATCCCTCTTGTTTCGCTATTTCAGCATAGGGTATTTCCTCTACAGTAAAACCACGATCTCGCAACCAATTGTTCAATCTGGTAAAGTTGCGTTCCGATACCACCACTGTGGGTGAAATGGAAAAAACATTGCTCATCATACTATACATCTCGTCTTTGGTGATTTCGAAAACCTTATCTTTCCCAAAGTAATCCAACAACCACTGGTATTCCTCTTCTATTAGGAATCCATTTTCATGTAAAATGGCCATATCCTTTCCTATAGGTTGAAAACAGCAGTCTAAGTGCAGGGCATTCTCCCTTGCATTGGTATTGGATTTCCGGAGTTGGAACGATTTCACAATTTTATTTGGAAATTTTTCCTTAATAAAATCAACCGCCGCGTTATTAGTCCTAGCGGTAATGTAGCTAGCATATTCTGGTCCGGTATAGACCCCTATAAATATATATTCTTTCCAAGGCATTACATCCCCACCTTCTATATGCACTTCTTTAGGGGGGTAAATAATCTGATCTTCCTTTATCTTTTCCAGCACATATTTAATGGCCTGAAACTCTTCTTCCCTATCTGGGAGGATATTTGCTTTTATCAACTTATCTTCAATAACGAATGCAATATCCCGAGAGAATATTTGGTTGCAATCCGTTATTACCTTAGGTCTAAAAACTTGGACATTGTATTTCCTTAGGACCGCTACAAACGCATCCATTTCCCGAATCATATCGGTTTCAACGGGGTACGTGCCAGCCAAAATGTGTTCCAATGACTTTGGATCATATGCCTCCTCAGCTTGGGGGGTAGGACCACTACTTTCTGCAGTTCCCAAAACCACCGACCTTAATCTGGAAGTCTCATCAGTAACGTTCAACTTTAGCATCGCTAATTTTTAAGCAAATATAGAAATACTTATACTTATAATTTAAACTGCCCTAAGTATAAATTATACTTAGGGCAGTTTAAATAAGATGATAAATTTTTATCTTTCATCTAAGGGAACAAAGCTTCTGACTGTAGGCCCTATATACACTTGTCTAGGTCGCCCTATAGGCTCCTTATTCAGTCTCATTTCTCTCCATTGGGCTATCCACCCTGGCAATCTACCAAGGGCAAACATTACAGTAAACATTTCTGTTGGAATTCCTAAAGACCTATATATTATTCCGGAATAAAAATCCACATTTGGATATAATTTTCTATCCACAAAATACTTATCATCCAAGGCCTCTTTTTCCAAACCTTTGGCAATATCCAAAATAGAATCTTCCACACCTAGGTCGGCCAATACTTCGTCTGCTGCTTTCTTGATTATTTTAGCCCTTGGGTCAAAATTCTTATACACCCTATGCCCAAATCCCATTAAACGGAACGGGTCATTTTTATCCTTGGCCTTGGCCATATATTTTTTAGTATCCCCACCGTCGGCCTCAATGGCTTCAAGCATTTCTAATACGGCCTGATTGGCTCCACCGTGCAATGGTCCCCATAAGGCAGATATCCCTGCGGACAATGAAGCAAATAGTCCGGCATGTGAAGATCCTACCATACGAACGGTAGAAGTGGAACAATTTTGTTCGTGGTCTGCATGCAAAATCAATAATTTATCCAATGCATCTATGACCACCTTGTTCTTTTCATATTTATGATTGGGTTTTTTAAACATCATTTTATGGATGTTCTCTACATAGCCCAACGTATCATCACCGTAATCTAACGGCAATCCTTTTTTCTTTCTTAATGTCCAAGCTACCAAAACGGGAAATTTAGCCATTATTCTAACAATGGCCCAGTACATTTCCTTTTCGGAGGAGACATTAACAGAGGTAGGATTAAAGGCAATCAAAGCGCAAGTTAAACAGGAAAGCACTCCCATTGGATGTGCCGATTTTGGAAAACCATCCAAAATCTTTTTCATTTCCTCATCAACATGGGATTCTCCCTTAATATCGTTATGAAATTTATCAAGTGCTTCTTGATTGGGTAATTCACCAAAAATTAGCAAATAAGCCACTTCTAAGAAATCTGCCTTTTCCGCCAATTCTTCGATGGAATACCCCCTATACCTTAAAATGCCCTTCTCTCCGTCCAAAAAAGTTATGGCACTCTTACAAGAGCCTGTATTTTTATATCCAGGATCTATGGTAATCATTCCCGTAGCAGAGCGGATAGTTTTAATATCTATGGCCAATTCATTTTCAGTGCCTCTTATAACGGGAAATTCGTAACTTTTCCCGTCGTATTCCAATCTTGCGTTATTTGACATTCTTAACTTCCTGTTTTTTTGATTAGTCGTAAAATTACTAAAAACACTTTAGCTTAACAATTGAAGATTTCTTATTTCACAAATAATTTTAAAATCTTTTTATAATATGGCTCTATTTTGGGTTATGGATTAATGGAGTACAAATATTTATAGTAATCATCCACCGATTTTTCCCAGGTAAACCGCATTTTCTTAGCGTTGGCGCAGATCTGTTTCCACTTTGGTTTATCGTTCCCATACACATCCAGTGCCTGATCCATAACCTCTAGCATATTTTCAATTTTTTCATCATAGGTCTTCCCATCAAAACTAAAGCCCGTTTTCATATGGGAGACGGTATCTTTTAGTCCTCCAGTGTTATGTACTAGGCAAGGATTTCCATTTCTCATGGACAGCATTTGGCTAATTCCACAAGGCTCAAACAAGCTGGGCATAAAATAGAGATCGGTTTCTAAGTAAATAGAGTCTATAAGATCTTCCGATTGCCCATTGGTAAAGATAAAATTCTCATGTTCGTAGCTCAATTTACGGAACAACTCCTCATAATCGGGAGCTCCTGTCCCTAAAAGCATAAAAATACCATCTACTTTTTTCAGCTTGTCTAAGATAGCTACAAAAGCCTCTGGAGATCGCATAAAGAAATAAAATTTTTGCTCTGTCAATCTGGCTACGCTAGACACAATAAATTTGGGTTTGTTGGAAACATATTGCATTACCTTCTCCCCGGTATGCGCTAAGAAATCGGCCTTGTATTTTTTATTTTCGTCCTGTAACCATCCAAAAAGTGCCTTTACAATATTGCGATAGATTAAGCCTTTCTCAGCTATTCTAATATTTTTATAATTGGCACCATTTAAAATCCCAAATAACCTTCCCTCGTTATTGGCCTGCTGTAAGTCGGACTCCAAGCCCTCCCCTCCAATAAATTCTGGTGGAGTGCTAGGCTTTAGTACATCTTCCTTATAGGACGGCGACACAGTATGTACAGCATCTGCAAGGCGAATCCCTACTGCCATAAGATTAACACAGTCATGATATCTGTGGTCCCTTAACCTCTGTTCATCTATAGGAATGTTCGGGAACCAATTGGATAAGGACGAATAATTTCCATAAAACGGACGTATACCCTGTATGGCCAAATTGTGTATAGTGTACACAAAGCGCATTTTTTTCAATTCCGTATAATCGGGATGATAGGTTTTCAGGAATAACAGAAGACTGGAATGCCAGTCGTGCATATGTATTACATCAAGGACTCCAAAATACCCCAATTTTATGGCTTCCGCTACTGCGGTACAAAAAATAGTGTATTTTACATTGTCCGAAAAAAATGGCTCCTCGGGATCATCGTGATAAATATGACCAATTTCTCCAGCTTGTATCTCGGGGTGATGAATAACATAATGATGCAGGTTGGCAAATTCTTTTTTGGGAGCTACTTCATAAAGTTCAGCGATGTATTCGGTTCCCCTTAAACTAATCGACATTGTGCCAATTAGGGTTCCGTTCTGATGTAATCTAGAATAAGACGGCACTACAATATGTGCGGAATCTCCCCGTTCAGAAATTTGCCTTGGCACATCCCTTACCACATCCCCCATACCTCCAGCCTTACATTGAGCGATACCATCGTTCTCAGCAGCTACAAATAAAAAGTTAATCATAGGGTCTAATTAAATGGTTAGTTAATATTTCATAATATAATTATTTATTTCTGATAAGCGACCAATTCACAGGCATTTTTAATGAAAAAAATGCCTTTCAAAACTTGAAAGGCATTTTTTTTAAAATATTCGATAATCTGAAATAATTATTTAATATTGAAAGCATTTTGTTGTGGGTAATAAGCCACACTTCCCAATTCTTCCTCAATTCTTAGCAACTGATTATATTTTGCCATTCTGTCTGATCTTGAAGCTGAACCAGTTTTAATTTGACCTGTATTTAAGGCTACGGCAAGATCGGCAATTGTATTATCCTCAGTTTCCCCTGAACGGTGCGACATAACGGAGGTATACCCTGCATTTTTGGCCATATTTACGGCTGCAATGGTCTCAGTCAACGTTCCGATCTGGTTCACCTTAATCAGGATAGAGTTTGCGATACCTTCTTTAATACCTCTAGATAGACGCTCTACATTGGTCACAAATAAATCATCCCCAACCAACTGTACCTTATCACCAATTTTATCGGTCAAGGCTTTCCAACCATCCCAATCGTTCTCATCCATTCCATCCTCAATAGAAATGATAGGATATTTGGCACTCAAATCTGCCAAATACTGAGCCTGTTCCTCAGAAGTTCTTATTACTCCCTTATCTCCTTCAAATTTAGTATAATCGTATTTACCATCTACATAGAATTCTGCAGCGGCACAATCAAGAGCAATCATTATTTCATCTCCTAACTTGTATCCCGCTTTTTCTACCGCTACTGCAATGGTATCCAATGCATCTTCGGTTCCACCTGCAAGATTGGGAGCAAATCCACCTTCATCACCTACTGCTGTACTCAATCCCCTGTCGTGAAGCACTTGCTTAAGATTATGGAAGATTTCAGTCCCCATTTGCATGGCATGAGAGAAACTATTTGCCTTTACAGGCATTACCATAAATTCTTGAAATGCGATCGGAGCATCGGAATGCGAGCCTCCATTAATAATATTCATCATTGGAACAGGTAAAGTGTTAGCACTTACCCCTCCAACATACCTAAACAAAGACATACCTAACTCATTGGCAGCTGCCTTAGCTACTGCTAAGGATACCCCCAAGATGGCATTGGCTCCTAATTTAGATTTATTTGGTGTACCGTCTAGTTCTATCATTACCTGGTCTACCAAGTTTTGTTCAAAAACAGACATACCAAGTATTTCTTCAGCGATCAAAGTATTTACATTCCTCACTGCCTGAGTGACACCTTTACCCATGAATGCTTTACCTCCATCACGTAGCTCTACGGCCTCGTGCTCCCCAGTGGAAGCCCCGGAAGGAACTGCTGCCCTGCCCATAACGCCATTTTCCGTGATTACATCTACCTCTACCGTAGGATTGCCTCTAGAATCCAAAATTTGTCGTGCATGAACACTTAGGATGATACTCATATGTTGTTATTTTAATTTTAGTTAAATTATTATACAAATATAGCAAAGGAACCCCGTTTCCTCCTACTATTATTGGGGTTAATAGCGTTTTAATAACTATTAAATAAACTATAACGTTTTAGTGTGATGCGGATTCGATCATTTCAAAAAACTGATCGAACAGGTAATTTGCATCATTAGGCCCGGGACTAGCCTCGGGATGGTATTGTACAGAAATAACATTTTTTCCCTTCATTTTCATTCCTGCCAAGGTATTGTCATTTAGATGCAAATGGGTGATTTCTAAATCAGGATTAGCCTCTGCTTCTTCCTTATTTACAGCAAAACCATGATTTTGGGATGTAATCTCGCCTTTCCCCGTAACTAGGTTCATCACAGGGTGATTAATACCCCTATGCCCATTGTGCATTTTGTAGGTAGAGACCCCATTGGCCAAAGCTATTACTTGATGTCCTAAGCAAATCCCAAACAAGGGTTTGCCTGAAGCAATCACTTTCTTGGTTGCCGCAATAGCATCGTACAACGGATCTGGATCCCCTGGACCATTGGAAACAAAATAGCCATCAGGATTCCATTCACTCATTTCCTCAAAGGACGCATTGTACGGAAAGACCTTAATGTAAGCATCCCGTGCAGCCAAATTCCTAAGTATATTATTTTTAATTCCAATATCGAGAGCAGAAATCTTATATTTTGCATCCTCAGCACCATAGTAATAAGCTTCCTTTGTAGAAACTTGTGACGCAAGTTCTAAACCTTCCATGCTAGGCACTTCCGCTAATTTCCTTTTTAATCCTTCTACATTATCTACATCGGTAGAAATAACGGCATTCATTGCCCCGTGATCCCTAATGTAACCAACTAATGCCCTTGTATCTACGTCTGAAATAGCAAATAGATTGCTCTTCTCCATAAATTCTAACAAACTGGCATCGGATGATGGCCTAGAATAGGTATAACTAAAATTTTTACATACCAATCCAGATATCTTGACTGAATCGGATTCTACCTCTTCCTTATGTGTTCCATAATTACCGATGTGAGCATTAGTGGTCACCATGATCTGACCAAAATAGGAAGGATCGGTAAATATCTCTTGATAGCCGGTCATTCCCGTATTAAAACAAGCCTCTCCAAAGACGGTCCCTTCCTTATCCCCTACGGATTTACCGTGAAAAATAGTTCCATCGGCCAATAACAATATTGCTTTTTTTCTTGTTTGATACTTCATTTCTAGTGTTCCCTTTATTTAATTGACAAAATGATATAAACTCGGTTTCCTCCTTAAAAGAACCTTTTAAATTAAATAGAATTATAATATTTTAAAATATGGGCTACATCATCTATCTTATTGAACTTTAATTTATTCTGTTTTGCAAATTTTGTGACCATCTCCTTTTTATCTTCTTCTATTAAGGCAAAAATATGAGATTTTCTTAATTTAATAGTTTCCAACTCCTTGCTAGTACCTCTTTTAATATAATACATTGGATCTTGCACAAGTTCATCTGGCTGGCTCTTTTCTTTGGTTAAAGGATTAATTGCCCCTTTCTTTATTTTTATGGCATAATATTTCAGTAAGGTAGCTCCTTTAAAACTGACAATATTTTCAAAATAAGAGACTCTTGCACCCTTATCCCCCATATAACCAAAACGTTGAAATGTCTTTCCGTTAACAACTACTTTATCAACACTGGAAGGATTAATCACGAAAATAGAATCCTTTTCAAATTTAGCTTCAAAGTGATCATCTTTTAAATTATAGTTCAACCTATTTATCGCATAAATCTTATTTTTATAATAGATTTTGGAATCAGTTTCCCAATCCTTGAACAAATAATAAGATCCTCGTAATTGGTTATTGCTTTTACTTTCTTTTAAGGATTCTATTAAAACAGAAGATTTCACTTCATCAAAGTAAGAAACATTATCCAGACCCTTTTGTGCAAAGGCACTAATGGCATTAAAAAAGACACACAAAATTAAAAGGTATTTCATCAAAATGAGTTTGTTGTACAGTTAATTTCCTTGCGTTATAGTGGTTACATTAATTTCAAACAAATTTACGAGGAATCTAGCTTATTTAATATAAAAAAAGGATAAGCTTTTAGGCTTATCCTTTTTTATATGGTATTATGTAAAAACAGTATTACTCTTTAGAATCATCGGCTTTTGTATCAGCTTTTGTTTCTGGTTCTGTTTTTGTTTCCGTTTCGGCAGCTGGAGCAGCATCGGTATCCGTTTTCTTGGTTTTACCCCTTCTTGTAGTTTTTTGCTTCTTCGGCTTGCCAGCATTGTAGATTTCATTAAAATCTACCAATTCTATCATTGCCATATCCGCATTATCCCCAAGTCGGTTCCCCAACTTAATGATCCTTGTATAACCACCCGGTCTTTCGCCTATTTTATCAGCTACAGTGCTAAAAAGCTCGGTAACCGCATATTTATCGCGAAGATTCTTAAAAACGATACGACGGTTATGAGTGCCTTTTTCAACTGTCTGGTTGTTCTCTGCCTTAGATTTAGTAATCAGGGGCTCAACAAACTGTTTTAAGGCTTTCGCCTTGGCAACTGTGGTATTGATTCTCTTGTGCTCTATTAAAGAACAGGCCATATTTGCCAACATAGCTTTTCTATGGGCTGCCTTTCTTCCTAAATGATTAACTTTTTTGCCGTGTCTCATTGTACTTTTCTATATACTTTTCCTAGATATGGTTGTACCAACTCCTAAAAAGCGCTATTAATCTTTATCCAATTTATATTTTGACAAATCCATTCCGAAACTCAACCCTTTGTTGATGACCAATTCTTCCAATTCGGTCAAGGATTTTTTTCCAAAGTTTCTAAACTTCATTAAATCGTTCTTATTAAAGGAAACCAAGTCTCCCAAGGTATCCACCTCTGCCGCCTTTAAGCAGTTTAGTGCCCTTACCGAAAGATCCATGTCTACCAATTTGGTCTTTAAAAGCTGACGCATATGCAAAGATTCCTCATCGTAGGTCTCTGTTTGTGCAATCTCGTCTGCTTCCAAAGTAATTCGCTCATCTGAAAACAACATAAAGTGGTGTATAAGCACTTTTGCGCCTTCTGTTAAAGCATCTTTAGGGTGGATTGAACCATCGGTTACAATCTCGAAAACCAATTTCTCATAATCGGTTTTTTGCTCTACCCTAAAGTTTTCAATACTATACTTAACGTTCTTAATAGGCGTAAAGATAGAATCTACCTCAATAGTTCCCAACACGGCGTTTGACTTTTTGTTTTCCTCAGCTGGCACATAACCTCTACCTTTCTCGATAACGATATGCATGTTAATGCTTACTTTGGGATCCATGTTACAGATAACCAAATCTGGGTTTAGCACTTGATAGCCTGAAATGAATTTTTGAAAATCACCTGCTGTTAGTTGCTCCTTTCCACTAACGGAAATGGAAACAGTCTCACTGTCCACATCGTCAATCTGTCTCTTAAAACGAACTTGCTTAAGATTTAGAATGATTTCGGTAACGTCTTCCACAACACCTGAAATTACAGAAAACTCATGTTCTACCTTATCAATTCTGACAGAAGTGATAGCAAAACCTTCCAAGGATGAAAGCAAAACTCTTCTTAATGCGTTCCCAATTGTAAGGCCATAACCTGGTTCCAACGGACGAAATTCGAATTTGCCTTCGAAATCGGAGGAATCAATCATTATAACTTTATCGGGCTTCTGAAAATTTAATAATGCCATAACTGGATCAGTGTTGTTTTATTTAGAGTATAACTCAACTATTAATTGTTCTTTTATGTTCTCCGGAATTTGCATTCTCTCTGGAATAGCAACGAAGTTACCCTCTAATTTCTCCGAATTCCATGTAATCCACTCGTAAACGCTACTACTAGCGGACAAAGCATCAACAATGGTTTTTAGGGATTTAGATTTTTCCCTAACACCAACAACATCGCCAGGTTTTAGGGTATAGGAAGGAATATTTACCAAATGACCGTTAACGGTAATGTGTCTGTGGGAAACCAATTGTCTGGCTCCACTTCTAGAAGGGGAAATACCCATTCTGTACACAACATTATCCAAACGAGCCTCACATAGTTGAAGTAAAACCTCACCGGTTACTCCACCACTACTATTGGCTTTGCCAAAAATGTTCCTAAATTGTTTCTCCAAAATACCGTAGGTGTATTTTGCTTTTTGCTTTTCCATTAACTGGATAGCGTATTCAGACTTTTTACCACGACGTCTATTGTTACCGTGTTGTCCTGGAGGATAATTTCTTTTCTCAAAAGACTTATCATCTCCGAAAATCGCTTCCCCGAATTTACGGGCGATTTTTGTTTTTGGTCCTGTATATCTTGCCATTTTCTTTAAATTTGGCGGTGTGATCATGAATTAAGGCTAATCCTTCGATAATCGTAACTACACCTGCCTGAAAAACCCTTGTTTGGGCTATTGATTAATACTAATTATACTCTTCTTCTTTTTGGTGGTCTACAACCGTTGTGCGGCATTGGAGTTATATCGATAATCTCTGTAACCTCAATTCCGGAGTTGTGGATAGAACGAATGGCAGATTCCCTACCGTTTCCTGGTCCTTTCACATACACCTTTACCTTTCTTAAACCTGCTTCATGAGCAACCTTCGCACAATCCTCAGAGGCTATCTGAGCTGCGTAAGGAGTGTTCTTTTTAGAACCTCTAAAACCCATTTTACCTGCTGAAGACCAAGAGATAACATCTCCCTTTTTGTTGGTTAAAGAAATAATAATATTATTAAAAGAAGCAGTTACATGGGCTTCACCCACAGACTCTACTATAACTTTACGCTTCTTTGCCGCTTTTGCACTTGCCTTTGCCATAATATCCTACTTATTATTTAGTTGCCTTCTTTTTATTAGCAACTGTTTTTCTCTTACCTTTTCTTGTCCTAGAGTTGTTTTTGGTCCTTTGTCCCCTTAAAGGCAGACCAGATCTATGGCGAATACCTCTATAACAACCTATGTCCATTAAACGCTTAATGTTCAATTGGTTCTCCGAACGCAATTCTCCTTCAATTGTCAAAGAAGAAACTGCCTCACGAATTCGACCGATCTCATCATCGTTCCAGTCAGATACCTTGGTATCTTCACTTACTTGGGCAGTAGATAAAATTTCTTTTGCTCTACTACTTCCTATACCAAAAATATAGGTAAGGGCTATAACCCCTCTTTTTTGTTTTGGTATATCTACACCTGCGATTCTTGCCATAACTACCCTTGTCTTTGTTTAAATCTAGGATTCTTTTTATTAATTACGTACAATCTGCCTTTTCTGCGCACAATTTTGCACTCGGCACTTCTTTTTTTAATTGATGCTCTAACTTTCATCCTATTTGCTTAATATCTATATGTAATTCTTGCTTTAGTTAAATCGTACGGACTCATTTCTAGTTTTACCTTGTCTCCCGGAAGCAACTTAATATAATGCATACGCATCTTTCCTGAGATATGTGCCGTTACCACATGACCGTTTTCCAACTCTACGCGGAACATGGCATTTGACAATGCCTCGATAATGCTTCCATCCTGTTCAATTGCTGCTTGCTTGGCCATAAATTATGCTACCTTTCTATTTTTACCAGATTTCATCAACCCATCATAATGCCTATTCAGTAAATATGAATTTACCTGCTGCACGGTATCAATGGCCACACCTACCATAATCAATAGTGAAGTTCCTCCGTAGAATAAGGCCCATCCTGCCTGTACATCCATAAGCTTAACTATCACTGCCGGAAGAACCGCCAGCAAAGCTAGGAAAACTGATCCTGGCAACGTTATTAGGGACATAATCTTATCTAAGAAATCTCCAGTTTCTTTTCCGGGTCTAATCCCAGGAATAAATCCACCACTTCTCTTAAGATCATCGGCCATTTTATTGGTCGGTACTGTAATCGCCGTATAAAAATAGGTGAATACAATAATTAAAAACCCGAACAGTAAGTTATATGCCAAACCAAAAATATCCTGAAACTGAACTTCCATCCATTGCCCTACAGCTGTATTGTTAAATGTTTTCCCTAACAAACCAGGAGCAAACATTATAGCTTGGGCAAAAATGATTGGCATTACCCCAGAAGCATTCAATTTTAAAGGAATATATTGTCTAGACCCCGTGATGTTCTTTTCATACCCACCAGAAGCCGTACGTCTTGCATACTGTACTGGTATTTGGCGAGTAGCCATAACCAATAGTACACATAACAATATAACAACAAACCAAATAATCACTTCAATCAGCATAAACATTAGACCTCCGTTATTATTGGCAGTCCTAGATATAAATTCCTGAACAAAGTTTTGTGGCATGTTAGCGATAATCCCTACCATAATCAACAAGGAGATCCCATTTCCAATTCCCTTATCGGTAATCTTTTCTCCCAACCACATTGCGAAAATGGTTCCAGCTACCAATATTATTACCGAAGGCATAATAAAGTTAAGACCTTTACCAAAAACAAATGCACTTTCTGGAACTCCCAACGCTCCTAAACTGTACAAATAGGCGGGAGCCTGAACGATACATATACCAATGGTTAACCATCTAGTAATTTGATTGATCGTTTTTCTTCCACTTTCACCTTCCTTCTGTAATTTCTGCAGATAAGGAATAGCAATACCCATTAATTGCACTACAATAGAAGCAGAGATATAAGGCATTATCCCTAGCGCAAAAACCGAAGCATTGGATAATGCTCCTCCTGTAAATGCATTCAAAATACCTAAAATACCGCTATCCGTATTGGAAGCCAAAGCCCCCAATTGAGTAGAATCGATACCCGGAAGAACCACTTGTGCACCAAAACGATACACTAAAAGCAAACCAAGGGTAATCATAATCCTACCCCTAAGTTCTTCTATCTTCCAAATATTTGATAATGTATCGAAAAATTTCTTCATAGTATTTCTTTACTTATAAACCTATTGCTTCACCACCTGCAGCTTCTATTGCAGCCTTCGCAGTAGCAGTAAATTTATGTACAGAAACTTTAAGGGACGTCTTTAGTTCCCCACCACCTAATATTTTAACTAAGTCGTTTTTTCCTACCAATCTATTTTCCACAAGGATATCCAAAGTAACTACATCCTTTACAATTCCTTTATCAACCAATTCCTGAATCTTGTCTAAATTAACACCAGCGTATTCTTTCCTGTTGATGTTGGTAAAACCGAATTTAGGAACACGTCTTTGCAATGGCATCTGACCACCTTCAAAACCGAGTTTCTTAGAATATCCAGATCTGGATTTTGCTCCTTTATGTCCTCTGGTGGCGGTACCACCTTTACCAGAACCTTGTCCTCTTCCTACAACTTTACCGGCTCTTTGGACCGCGCCATCCGCAGGTTTTAAATTACTTAAATTCATAACACTAAAATTATATTAAGCTTCTACAATAGAAACTAAGTGTTTAACTTTATTTACCATTCCAAGAATGTTAGGGGTATCATCATGTTCTACCACCTGTCCAATCCTTCGTAAACCAAGAGCCTCTAAGGTTCTCTTTTGATTTTGAGCTCTTTTAATGGCGCTCTTTACCTGTTTTACTTTAATCTTTGCCATGTTTATCAGTTTTCAGTATTCAGTAATCAGCAATCCGTATCAGCAGTTTTCTGTTTTAACGCAACAATTCAACTCATCAATACTTCACACTTAATACTTGGTACTATAAATTTATCCTTTAAAAACTTTTTCCAAGGAAACACCTCTCTGAAGTGCTACCGTTTTGGCATCCCTAAGTTGTAAAAGTGCATCAAAGGTAGCTTTTACTACGTTGTGAGGGTTAGAAGATCCCTGAGATTTAGACAATACATCCTGAACCCCAACAGATTCCAATACCGCTCTAACAGCACCACCTGCAATTACTCCGGTACCGTGCGAAGCGGGCTGAATATACACTCTAGCTCCTCCGTATTTACCTTTTTGCTCATGTGGCAAAGTTCCTTTATTAAGAGGAATCCTGATAAGATTCTTTTTAGCTTCTTCGATCCCTTTGGCAATAGCTGTTGCGACTTCCTTGGACTTACCAAGACCGTGACCTACAACACCATTCTCATCACCAACAACAACGATAGCGGTAAATCCGAACGCCCTACCACCTTTGGTAACCTTGGTAACACGTTGTATCCCTACCAATTTATCTTTTAATTCTAAACCTCCCGGCTTAACAGTCTCTACGTTTTTGTATTTCTGATACATAATATTCTTAGAATTTTAATCCTGCTTCCCTTGCGCCTTCGGCCAATGATTTAACGCGTCCGTGGTATAAGTTGCCACCTCTATCAAAAGCTACCAATTCTATACCGGCTTCCTTTGCTTTTTCAGCAATAGCCTTACCTACCAAGTTTGCAACTTCTGTTTTAGTTCCTTTTGTCTTAGCCAATTCTTTATCCCTAGATGAAGCAGCTACCAAAGTAGTTCCGGCAACGTCATCGATCACTTGAGCATATATTTCACTATTACTTCTAAAAACAGCAAGTCTTGGCTTTTGTGCAGTACCCGTGGAGACTTTTCTAATTCTCCTTCTGATACGTAGTCTTCTTTCAGTCTTTGATAATCCCATAATCCAAATTATTAGGCTGATTTACCAGCTTTTCTTCTTAATACTTCTCCTACGAACTTAATACCTTTTCCTTTGTAAGGTTCTGGCTTACGGAAAGCCCTGATTTTTGCCGCTACTTGACCCACCAGCTGTTTATCATGGGAACTAAGCTTCACTATAGGATTCTTACCCTTTTCAGAGATAGTCTCTATTTTTACTTCTGGGGCGATATCCACAATAATATTATGTGAAAAACCTAATGCAAGGTCCAATTTCTGACCTTGATTACTTGCACGGTATCCTACACCTACCAATTCCAACTCTTTTATCCAACCTTTAGCAACCCCTTCAATCATATTAAAGATCAAAGACCTGTAAAGACCATGTTTTGCTTTGTGCTCCTTGGAATCAGACGGCCTTGTAACATATACTTGCCCGTCTTCTACCTTTACAGCCACTCCAGAAAATTTTTGGGAAAGTTCCCCCATCTTACCTTTTACGGTAATAACATCTTCCTTAACTTCTACGGTTACTCCCTCTGGAATTGCTATTGGATTATTACCTGTTCTAGACATTGTTCTAAATCTTTATTGTATTAATAAACATAACATAATACTTCCCCACCTGCATTCTCAAGCTTTGCTTGCTTACTGGTCATTACCCCATGTGAAGTAGAAACGATAGCAATACCAAGACCGTTTAGAACTCTAGGCAACTCCTTGGAGTTGGCGTATTTTCTAAGACCAGGCTTGCTTATCCGCTTAATTTTCCTGATGACAGGCTCTTTAGTGAACTTGTCGTATTTTAAAGCGATTTTTATAACACCCTGTACGGAATCGTCTTCAAATTTGTAGCTTAAAATATATCCTTGATCGAATAATATTTTAGTAATTTCTTTTTTTAAATTGGAAGCTGGTATCTCTACCACTCTGTGCCCTGCACTACTTGCGTTCCTAATTCTTGTTAGATAATCCGAAATTGGATCTGTGAACATAGTTATTGATTTGCGGTAACGGTTTTTAACATTTTGTTAAACCTGCAACCTATTTATATTTATTTTACCAGCTAGCTTTTCTTACTCCTGGAATTAGACCGTTATTGGCCATTTCCCTAAAAGTAACCCTAGATATACCGAAGGTTCTCATGTAACCTCTTGGTCTACCTGTAATCTTGCAACGGTTGTGCAAACGTACTGGAGAGGCATTCTTTGGCAATTTCTGCAATGCTTCGTAATCTCCAGCCTCTTTCAAAGCCTTCCTTTTCTCAGCATACTTAGCTACAGTCTTTTCTCTTTTGACCTCACGGGCCTTCATAGATTCTTTAGCCATACTAATTCTTTTTAAAAGGTAGTCCTAATTCAGTTAATAATGATTTGGATTCCTTGTCGGTCTCCGCAGAGGTTACAAATGTAATATCCATTCCATTGATTCTGTTAATTTTATCAATGTTTATTTCAGGAAATATGATTTGTTCCGTAATACCAAGGCTATAATTCCCTCTTCCATCAAAACCAGTGGCCTTAATTCCTTGGAAATCCCTTACCCTTGGCAAAGCTGAAGTCACCAATCTATCCAAGAACTCGTACATTCTTTCACCGCGCAAAGTAACTTTTGCCCCAATAGGCATTCCTTTACGCAATTTAAATGCCGCAACATCCTTTTTAGATATAGTTGAAATTGCCTTTTGTCCAGTGATCAAGCCCAACTCATCTACCGCATGGTCTATAAGCTTCTTGTCTGCAACAGCGGCACCAACACCTCTACTCACAACAATTTTCTCTAATTTGGGAACTTGCATTACATTTTTGTAACCGAACTCCTCTTGAAGAGCTTTTACCACTCTTTCTCTATATTCCTGTTTTAATCTTGGAACGTAAGCCATAATTAAATTACTTCTTTAGATTTCTTAGAAAATCTTACTTTCTTACCGTCCCTTACTTCAAACCCTACTCTTGTAGCCTCTCCCGACTTCGCGTCGATCAAGGAAAGATTGGATATATGTAAAGGAGCCTCTTTCTTAACGATACCTCCCTGTGGGTTGTTCGCACTAGGTTTTTCGTGTTTGGATACCAAATTAGCACCTTCAACGATCGCCTTGTTCTTCTCACGGTCTACCTTAGAAACCTTACCTTCAACCCCTTTGTGGTCGCCTGCAATAATCCTTACGGTATCCCCTGTTCTTATTTTTAGTTTTCCCATTTTGCTATTTTTATTAAAGCACCTCTGGAGCTAATGATACAATTTTCATGAATTGCTTGTCACGAAGTTCCCTGGCCACTGGGCCAAATACACGTGTACCTCTCATTTCCCCGGTTGGGTTTAAAAGCACACAGGCATTATCATCAAAACGAATATAAGAGCCGTCTGGTCTTCTGACCTCTTTTTTTGTCCTTACAACAACTGCCGTGGAAACTGCACCTTTTTTAATAGCTCCATTAGGAGTAGCTTCCTTAACGGTAACTACTATTTTATCCCCAACAGAAGCATATCTTCTTTTCGTACCTCCTAGCACACGAATGGTCAAAACTTCTTTTGCCCCCGTATTGTCCGCTACTTTTAGTCTAGATTCTTGTTGTAACATAATTATTTAGCTCTTTCAATGATTTCAACTAACCTCCAACATTTGGTTTTACTCAATGGACGAGTCTCCATTATTTTTACAGTATCACCAATATTGCAATCGTTCTTTTCATCGTGCGCAACATATTTCTTTGTTTTTAACACGAACTTTCCGTACATAGGGTGTTTAACACGCTTAACTTCTGAAACCACTACTGATTTCTCCATTTTGTTGCTAGTGACAACGCCTACTCTCTCTTTTCTTAAATTCCTTTTTTCCATAAAGCAGAACCAATTATTGTAATTCTCTTTTTGTTAATTCAGTTGCCAATCTCGCCACTGTCCTTCTTACCTTCCTGATAAGTAAAGGGTTTTCCAATGGTGTAACAGAATGGGCCATTTTCAAATCGGAGAATTGCTTTTTATATTCAGCTCTCTTTTCTTTCAGCCCCTCAACTGATAATTCTTTAATTTCTGATTGTTTCATGATTCCTTGCAATTATATTAAGCAGAATAGTCCCTGGCAATAATAAATTTTGTTTTTACTGGCAGTTTCTGTGCTGCAAGGCGTAAAGCCTCTTTTGCAATCTCTATAGAAACTCCGGCAATTTCGAACATTACCCTTCCTGGCAATACTACCGCAACAAAATATTCTGGAGCACCCTTACCTTTACCCATACGGACTTCCAATGGTTTCTTGGTGATTGGCTTGTCTGGAAATATCTTTATCCATAACTGACCCTCCCTTTTCATAAATCTAGTAGCCGCGATACGAGCTGCCTCTATTTGCCGCGATGTAACGAAAGAGGTATCCATGGATTTTATACCAAACATACCGTTTGAAAGCTGATGTCCCCTTCCGGTGATCCCTTTCATACGCCCTTTCTGCATCTTGCGGAACTTAGTTCTTTTTGGCTGTAACATTTTCTTTACTTCTTTAAAAAATTACTTTCTACGACGTTGTTTCTTCGGTCCTTCTTGCTTTCCGCCTTTGCCACCGGTCTGACTTTTCGCCATACCTACCAAAGGAGATAGTTCTCTTTTCCCATAAACCTCACCTTTCATAATCCAAACCTTAATACCTAATCTTCCGTAGGTAGTATGGGCTTCATGTAAAGCGTAGTCAATATCCGCTCTAAAAGTGGATAAAGGAATTCTTCCATCCTTATAGGATTCCGATCTAGCCATTTCCGCACCGTTCAAACGTCCTGATATCTGAATCTTAATTCCTTCAGCATTCATTCTCATTGCAGCCGCGATAGCCATTTTAATAGCCCTCCTAAAAGAGATCCTGCTTTCTATCTGACGGGCAACACTCGCCGCCACCAAATTGGCGTCCAATTCTGGTCTCTTGATCTCAAAAATATTGATCTGAACCTCTTTGTCCGTAATTTTCTTAAGCTCTTCCTTTAATTTATCTACCTCTTGACCACCTTTTCCGATAATGATACCAGGTCTAGCAGTAGTAATGGTAACTGTGATTAATTTAAGGGTTCGCTCAATAATGATCCTAGACACACTAGCTTTCGCCAAACGTGCATGAACATATTTTCTTATCTTATCGTCTTCGGCAAGCTTATCGCCATAATCGTTTCCACCGTACCAGTTAGACTCCCATCCTCTGATAATTCCTAGACGATTTCCGATTGGATTTGTTTTCTGTCCCATACTAAATGCTCTAGCTTTGTGTGTTATTGTTAGATCCCAAAACCAAAGTTACATGGTTGGAACGTTTTCTGATTCTGTGTGCTCTTCCTTGCGGCGCAGGACGTAGTCTTTTTAACATACTACCCCCATCTACTCTGATCTCTTTTACAAAAAGCTCAGCCTCTTCTATATTGGCGTCTTCATTTTTAGCTTGCCAGTTTGCTATTGCGGACAATAGCAACTTCTCTAACCTTCGTGAAGATTCTTTTTGGTTAAACTTCAAGATAGCAAGTGCTTTTTCAATTTGCACACCTCTCACCAAATCCGCAACCAAGCGCATCTTCCTAGGAGAGGTAGGGCAATTGTTTAACTTCGCAAATGCTATTTGCTGTTTTTCCGCCTTTATTCTTTCGGCCATTTGTTTTTTTCGAACTCCCATAGCTTACTACTTTTTACCTTTATTTTTTGCCCCTGCATGACCCCTAAAAGATCTAGTAGGAGAAAATTCACCTAATTTGTGACCTACCATGTTTTCGGTTACAAAAACTGGTACAAATTGTTTTCCGTTGTGTACAGCTATGGTTTGTCCTACAAAATCAGGAGTAATCATAGATGCCCTCGACCAAGTCTTAATGACTGCCTTTTTACCGGATTCAACATTTTGCTGGACTTTCTTATCCAAACTATAGTGAACGTAAGGTCCTTTCTTTAATGAACGTGCCATTTCTTTCTACTTTTTATTTCTTTCTACGTTCTAAAATATACTTGTTGGTACTCTTGGTCTTGGAACGGGTTCTAAATCCTTTAGCAGGAATACCGTTTCTAGATCTTGGATGTCCTCCAGAAGCTCTTCCTTCACCACCACCCATTGGGTGATCGACAGGGTTCATCGCTACCGGCCTAGTCCTAGGTCTTCTACCCAACCATCTACTTCTACCGGCCTTACCAGACACCAATAACTGGTGATCGTGGTTAGAAACGGCACCAATAGTTGCCATACATTCTGCCAAAATTAATCTAGTTTCGCCAGAAGGTAATTTAATGGTGACAAATTTGCCATCCTTCGCCATTAACTGCGCAAAGGTTCCGGCACTTCTCGCCATAACCGCACCTTGACCTGGACGCAGTTCTATTATCGAAATAATAGTTCCTAAGGGAATTGCCCTTAAAGGAAGTGCGTTACCTATTTCAGGTGCAGAATCTGGTCCAGAAGTTACTTCTTGTCCCACCTGCAAACCATTTGGGGCAACAATGTATCTTTTTTCACCATCAGCATAAGCCAACAAGGCTATAAATGCAGTTCTGTTTGGATCGTACTGGATAGATTCCACTGTAGCGACAACATCTTGTTTGTCTCTTTTGAAATCGATCACACGATACCTTCTTTTATGGCCACCACCTTTTTGGCGAATGGTCATTTTTCCTTGACTGTTTCTACCTCCGGACTTTTTTAACGGAGCAAGCAAGCTCTTCTCCGGCTTATCAGTAGTAATGGCGTCAAATCCATTTACTACTCTAAAACGCTGTCCTGGAGTGATTGGTTTTAATTTTCTAACTGACATTTTTTGCCTTTATAGATTACTGTAAAAATCAATAATATCTCCTTCTGCAATATCAACAATAGCTTTCTTATAAGCATTGCTCTTACCGTGCTGCACACCTGTTTTGGTGTAACGCGATTTGCGTGAGGGTCCATAATTCATTGTTCGAACTTTTTCAACGGAAACACCATAGGTTGCTTCTACTGCCTCTTTGATCTGAATCTTGTTGACCCTTGGGTCTACTAGAAAACCATAGCGATTATTTAATTCGCTTTCAGCTGTCATTTTTTCCGTAATAATTGGCTTTATTAACACACTCATGGTCTACTTATTTTGTTAAGTTAGATTCGATTCCTTCTAAAGCACCTTCCAACAACACAACACTGTTAGCGTTTAATATCTTGTAAGTGCTTAATTCTGAGCTAGTTATAACTTCAGAGTTCTTTAAATTCCGTGAGGACAAATATACATTATTATTTGCATCGCCCAACACAATTAAAGCTTTTTTACCCTCCAAGCCCAAGGACTTCAATACGTTAATGAAATCTTTCGTCTTTGGAGTGTCAAAATTAAAGTTCTCCACAACAACAATAGCGTTGTCTTTGGACTTCAAACTAAAAGCAGATTTTCTAGCCAAACGCTTAACGTTCTTGTTTAATTTCTGCTTATAATCTCTAGGTCTAGGCCCAAAAATACGTCCACCTCCTCTAAAAACCGGAGATTTAATACTTCCCGCACGAGCGGTACCTGTACCTTTTTGTTTTTTAATCTTCCTTGTACTACCTGCTATCTCGGCACGCTCTTTAGCTTTGTGCGTTCCTTGTCTTTGGTGTGCTAAATATTGTTTAACATCCAAATAAACAGCATGATTGTTCGGCTCTATTGCGAATACAGCATCAGAAAGTTCTACCTTTCTACCTGTTTCTTTTCCCTTAATATCTAAAACTGCTACCTTCATTACTTCTCAATAGTTACGTAAGCGTTCTTATGACCAGGAACACAACCTTTTACTACTAAAAGGTTCTTTTCTGGAACAATTTTTAAAACCTTCAGGTTTTGAATAGTCACCTTATCGTTACCCATTCTACCTGCCATCTTCATTCCCTTGAATACTCTCGCAGGATAAGATGCGGCACCAATAGATCCCGGAGCTCTTAATCTGTTATGCTGACCATGCGTGGATTGACCAACACCAGCAAAGCCGTGTCTTTTAACAACCCCCTGGAAACCTTTACCTTTAGATGTACCTATTACATCTACAAATTCGCCTTCCACAAACAAATCAACACCTAAAGTGTCTCCTAATTTAAATTCACCTTCCCAACCTTGGAATTCCATGACCTTTTTCTTAGGAGAAGTACCTGCTTTTTTAAAGTGACCTGTGGTCGCTTTGTTTGCACGTTTTTCTGCCTTGTCATCGAAACCAAGCTGAAGGGCACTGTACCCGTCGACCTCTTCGGTTCTGACTTGGGTAATTACGCATGGTCCAGCTTCGATCACCGTACATGGAATGTTCTTTCCATTTTCGTCGAAAATGCTGGTCATACCTACTTTTCTACCTATTAACCCAGACATATTTATAATTAATTATTGATTACTAATTAAACTTTTTGACAAAAAAATAGGGTCAAAAATAAATCGACCCTGATTTTATTTTTTTCCATCTTTCCTTCGCGAAACGCTCCGGACATGTAATTTTACCACATTGGTAAAAAAAAGTTTTGCAAACCTACACTTTTATCTCCACTTCTACACCACTTGGAAGCTCTAATTTCATTAAAGCATCAATAGTTTTTGAAGAAGAACTGTAAATATCCAATAAACGCTTGTAAGAACTCAATTGAAACTGCTCCCTTGCTTTCTTATTTACGTGCGGAGAACGCAATACTGTAAATATTTTCTTGTGTGTTGGTAAAGGAATTGGACCAGTTACTACCGCTCCAGTTGTCTTTACCGTTTTTACGATCTTCTCAGCAGACTTATCCACCAAGTTATGGTCGTACGATTTTAATTTGATTCTAATTTTCTGACTCATCTTAGTTAGATTTAAGCGGTTATACCCTTAGCTTTTTTGATAACTTCTTCAGCAATATTGGAAGGAGTTTCTGCATAATGCGAAAATTCCATAGTAGAAGTTGCTCTTCCAGAAGATAACGTTCTTAGGGAAGTTACGTATCCAAACATCTCGGACAACGGCACAGTTCCCTTTACCACCTTAGAACCTGCTCTATCATCCATATTGGTAATAGTTCCTCTTCTACGGTTAAGGTCACCCACTATATCACCCATGTTCTCTTCCGGTGTTAACACCTCCAATTTCATGATCGGCTCCATTATAACGGCACCTGCAGCTTTACCAGCAGCTTTATACCCCATTCTTGCAGCCAATTCAAAAGAAAGTCCGTCTGAATCCACAGGGTGGAAAGAACCATCCTTAAGAACCACTTTCATACGATCCATCTCATACCCAGCCAAAGGCCCAGTCTTCATTGAATCTCTAAATCCTTTCTCAACAGGTCCTATAAATTCTTTTGGAATACGACCTCCTTTGATCTGATCTACAAACTGCAATCCAGTTCCAACAAAATCATCATCCGCTGGCCCTAATTCGAAGACTATATCTCCAAACTTTCCACGTCCACCAGATTGTTTCTTATAGACCTCTCTATGAGCAGCAGTCTTAGTAACAGCTTCTTTGTACTCTACTTGGGGCTCACCTTGGTTTACTTCCACCTTAAACTCACGTCTAAGACGATCAACAATAATATCCAAGTGAAGCTCACCCATTCCAGAAATGATAGTCTGTCCAGAAGACTGATCGGTTTTAACCTGAAAAGTTGGATCTTCTTCGGCCAATTTAGCCAATGCCATTCCCAATTTATCAACATCTACCTTAGTCTTAGGCTCCACAGCGATACCAATTACGGGATCCGGGAAATCCATACTTTCCAAAACAATTGGATGCTTCTCATCAGACATGGTATCACCAGTCTTAATATCTTTAAATCCAACAGCAGCACCAATATCACCTGCCTCGATATAATCGATGGCATTTTGCTTATTGGAGTGCATTTGATAAATCCTAGAAATTCTCTCTTTTTTACCTGAACGGTTGTTCAAGATATAAGAACCAGCATCTAAACGACCTGAATATGCTCTAAAGAAAGCCAAACGACCTACGAAAGGATCGGTAGCAATCTTAAACGCTAAAGCTGCAAAAGGTTCCTTTACATTTGGCTTACGAGAAATGGGCTCTCCTGTATCAGGATCTGTCCCAACAATAGCATCCTTATCCATTGGAGAAGGCAAGTACCTACATACTGCATCCAACAAAAACTGAACTCCTTTATTCTTAAAAGAGGAACCACACACCATAGGGATAATACTCATATCCATTACGGCAGCCCTAAGAGCAGCGTGCACTTCATCTTCAGAGATAGAATCCTCATCTTCGAAAAATTTCTCCATCAAGGTCTCATCATACTCGGCAACCGCTTCAATAAGCTTCGCTCTGTATTCCCTAACCTCATCCTTCATATCAGCAGGAATGTCAACTACATCAAAAGTAGACCCGAAATTTTCATCGTGCCAAACAATAGCTCTATTCTTTACTAAATCAACAATACCTTTAAAATCGGCCTCATCACCAATAGGCAAAACAATTGGCACCGCATTAGAGCCCAACATTTCTTTTACCTGTTTGTTAACCATTATAAAGTTAGCCCCTTGACGATCCATTTTGTTCACAAAACCAATACGCGGCACCTTATAATTATCAGCCAACCTCCAGTTAGTCTCGGACTGTGGCTCAACACCATCAACCGCACTAAAAAGGAACACCAATCCATCAAGAACCCTCAATGAACGGTTAACCTCAACCGTAAAATCTACGTGACCAGGTGTGTCAATAATGTTAAAATGGTAGGACTGAGTATCATCCAATATCTCACCATTCTCCATAGGAAACTGCCAGTCACAGGTAGTAGCAGCCGAAGTAATAGTAATACCTCTTTCCTGCTCCTGCTCCATCCAGTCCATCGTTGCAGAACCCTCATGGGTCTCACCAATTTTATGGTTAACACCTGTATAAAAAAGAATACGTTCGGTAGTTGTTGTTTTTCCCGCATCAATATGCGCTGCAATACCTATGTTTCTTGTTAATCTTAAATCTCTTGCCATCTGCTCTTATTAAAATCTAAAGTGGGAGAACGCTTTGTTAGCTTCCGCCATTTTATGAGTATCAGTTCTCTTTTTAACTGCAGCACCCTCTTCTTTAGCAGCGGCTAAAATCTCACCGGCTAATTTCTGGGACATTGCTTTCTCATTACGTTTACGAGCATAGCTGATCAACCACTTCATTGCCGTTGAAATCTTACGGTCTGGCCTGATCTGCATAGGAATCTGAAAAGTTGCCCCTCCTACTCTCCTACTTCTCACTTCTACGTGAGGCATCACATTAGACAATGCATCCTTCCACAATTCCAAAGCCGTCTTCTCCTCGTCGGTCTTTTTTTCTTCTACGATATCCATGGCATCGTAAAACACTTTAAAGGCTATTGATTTTTTACCGTCCCACATCATCATATTCACAAAACGTGTCACCAACTGGTCATTAAACCTTGGATCCGGTAAAAGTGGCCTCTTTTTTGCCTGCTTTTTTCTCATTTCTTCTCATTTAATTGTTTAGATAAGGAAACCCCTATCTTTACTTCTTAGGTCGTTTTGCTCCGTATTTAGATCTTCGTTGAGTCCTCCCAGCAACACCTGCTGTATCTAAGGCACCTCTAACGATGTGATATCTAACTCCTGGCAAATCCTTTACCCTTCCGCCCCTTACTAATACTATCGAGTGCTCTTGTAAATTGTGCCCTTCTCCAGGTATGTAAGCGTTCACTTCCTTTCCGTTGGTCAACCTTACCCTTGCAACTTTACGCATTGCAGAGTTTGGTTTTTTCGGAGTAGTAGTATAAACACGAGTACAAACACCTCTTCTTTGAGGGCACGAATCCAAAGCAACCGATTTACTCTTCTTAGTAATGGTGACTCTTCCTTTTCGTACTAATTGTGAAATTGTTGGCATACTATTATATGTATAATAAAACTTAACCCCTCTTTTTAAGGGCTGGCAAATGTAATGATAATCCAGAATAATTCAAATTGTATAGCACTTTTTTTTAGTTTTTTTTCAAAACAAAGCTATATCGCACTTTACAGCAGCCCAACAAAACATCTAAAACAAGGCGACATTAGCCTACTATTTTGCATTTTATTCAAACATAACAAGTAATTACCTCGTCCTTATCAATAAACGGACCATTTTAATGATAATATATCGATTTATCAGGAGAAAAAGCTGTAAATGTTAATTTCTGAACATAAAAGCCCATGTTTGTTGGATTCCTGACTTGAAACCTAAAGATTTATTAAAATTTATTTTTTTTATTAACACTAATTTAAGATTTTTGCCATCAGCTAATTCAAATAATAATAAAATGAAAACGAAACTAAATGGAATCCTGACGCTATTTCTAGCGTTAGTCGTGCAAATTGCGTTTGCACAAGACAGAACGATTTCAGGTACGGTCACGGACCAAGACGGTTTACCGCTACCTGGAGTAAACATCCTTGTAAAAGGAACTACGAGCGGTACCCAAACCGATTTTGATGGAAACTTCGTCATTATGGGTAGTACAGGTCAATCGCTATTGTTCACCTATATAGGGCAAAAAAAATGTTACTCGGACCATTGGAGCCGGAAACACTATTGATGTTCAGATGTCCGAGGATGCCCAGGCATTGGAGGAAGTAGTAATAACCGCTATAGGTATTACCAGAAGCGAAAAAGGGCTTGGTTATAATGTGCAGACCGTGGGATCAGATGCAATCAGCACCAAACCCAACGCCGATGTAGTAAACTCACTTGCTGGAGCTACTTCAGGGGTTCAGATCGTTAACTCCTCTGGTGAGGCAGGAGCATCTACCTTTATAACCATTAGGGGATCTGCTTCTATTACCGGGAACAACCAGCCACTTTTCGTAGTGAATGGAATGCCCATTGCTTCTGGTGGAGGTGATAGTGGTGTAGGAGGAGTAAACACCTCTAGCCGTTCTATCGATATAAACCCAGATGACATAGCATCTGTTTCCGTACTTAAAGGAGGTGCAGCAACTGCACTTTACGGTGTAAGGGCAGCTAACGGTGCTATCATCATCACCACGAAATCTGGTAAAAGTTTAAGTGGCAAAAAAATTGAAGTACATAGCTCTATTGGTATAGATGTGGTTTCCCAACTCCCCGAGAGACAGAACAAATACTCACAAGGAAGTAACGGACAATGGATTGGCGGAAATGCCAACTCATGGGGCGCCCCTATAGCCGATTTAGAATATGACGGCGACACTTCATACAAATGGGATCCTTACGGTAGATTCGTACCAAAAGGGACTGGTAGTGGAAGGCCTGCCGAAGCGTATGACGTGTATGACTTCTTCCAACACGGAACCGTAAGCAACAACAGCGTAAGTATCAGTAATGGAAATGAGCAAGGAGATTATTTCTTCTCGTTATCCAACCGTGATCAAGAAGGTATTGTTCCCAACAACAAGTATGGAAGAACTACCGTTAGGCTAAATGCCAACACCAACTTGTCTGACAACATTAAATTTGGTGCCGATATGGCCTATACCAACTCCAGAGCCGTGCAAATCCAAAAAGGATCAAACACTTCCGGTATTATGTTAGGAATCTTAAGATCCGCCACCACCTTTGATAATAGCGCCGGCTACGAGTTCCCCGATGGGAAGCAACGTAACTACCGTAATGGTGGGGGATATGACAACCCGTATTGGGTTTCAAACAATATCGCCTTTGACGAAGATGTGAATCGTTTTACAGGGGGAATAAACTTGAACATAAAGTTTACTGACCACTTCAACTTAACCTACAATACTGGTATTGACTGGTACAACAGACGTTATGCAGACCGATTTAAAATTGACTCTAAATCAAGTCCAAGAGGATATCTAGGAGAATACATGAACTTTAACAGCGTATTCAACTCCGACCTTTTATTGAATTACAACAACGATCTTTCGGAGAAATTAAACCTTAGCTTTACTTTAGGAAACAACTTTTATTCTTCCAATTTCAAATATCTTTTTGGAGATGCGACAGGTCTTGAGATCCCGGACTTCTATCAGCTGAACAACAGTAGTAACAATACTACTTCAACTGCTACAAGCCGATCTAGGACTATGGCGGTATTTGCCGACCTACAATTATCCTATGATAATATGATCTATTTAGGATTGACAGGAAGGAACGACTGGGCCACCACCATGCCAGAAGAGAATGCAAGCGCTTTCTATCCCTCTGCAAGTTTAGGTTTTGTATTTACTGAAATTGAAGGATTAAAGAATAATTCCTTTCTATCTTTTGGTAAGTTAAGAGCTTCTGCAGCAACCACTGCTAACATTGCACCAGCATATCAAACTGCAAACAACTTTGTTGCAGCTGGTACTGGAGATGGATCTACTACTGGGGTAAATTTCCCATATATGGAGAAAACTGGGTTTCTAGTTAGTAGCGGCCTAGGAAATCCAGATCTAAAACACGAAACTCAAGATTCTTGGGAAGTTGGTGCAGATCTTAGATTTTTCGACAGTCGTTTAGGAGTAGATTTCACCTATTTTAATAACAATAACTCAGACCTACTTATGGATGTGCCAATTGCGGCTTCTTCAGGATTTACCTCGGTATTCCTAAATGCTGCATCCATGGAATCTAAAGGTATCGAAATCAGTTTAAACGCAACTCCTATTAAAACGGACAACTTTCAATGGGATTTTGTTGCCAACTATACTGAATTCACCAACATCGTAACTAAATTGGCCGATGGGGTAGATAATATCTTCCTTGGTGGTTTTGTTACACCACAGGTTAGAGCGGTTGTAGGAGAAGAGTACAGAAGTATCTTTGGGGAAGATTGGTACAGGGATGCCAATGGTAATGTCATCATTAATGACGACCCTACCGATAACTTTAGAGATGGCTACCCAATGACCAACACCTCACAGGGATTAGTTCCAATCGGAAACTTTAACCCAGATTGGACCGCTAACATGACCAACACCTTAACCTACAAGAATTTAAGCTTATCGTTTTTAATCGATGTGAAGTCTGGCGGGGTGATGTATAATGGATCTGCCTTCGCGATGAACTCCTTTGGAACAACTAAACGTACGGAAAAAAGAGAGGTGTACTACAATACAGACGGGAGCATAGATTTTAACCAAACTCCTGCTGAGAATATCGTAGTTATGGAAGGTGTTTACGGTCATATAGATGCAGACGGCAACGTTGTGTCTAATGGCACTAAGAACGTTACTCCAGTAGTTCAGGACCAAGAATGGTTCCAGGGCAATGGAAGTAATTTTGGTGGCGGTCCATCCTCAGCAGCCATGGAGCCTGCAGATTGGGTTAGATTAAGAGATTTGACCATTGCCTACAACTTCCCAGAAATATCACCATTGATCAAAGATGCGCAAATCTATTTTTCAGGTAGAAACTTATGGATCGATACGCCTTATTCAGGAATCGACCCAGAGACCAACCTAGGAGGTGCAACTAACGCTCAAGGAATGGACTACTTTAACAGTCCAGGTACAAGAAGTTTCACTATGGGCCTTAAATTGACCTTTTAATTGTAAATTACTAAATCATGAAAAAGATGAAAAATAACATATATAAAAACCTGATGGCGGTAATAGGAATATTACTTGTATCAGTGTCTTGTAACAATTGGATCGATCACGATCTAAATATTGACCCAGACGCTCCAGGCGATGTGCCAATGAGCTTACTTTTACCATCTGTTCAACAATCTATGGGATATGTTCTTATTGGGAACAACACGGTGAGAACCACGAACATTTGGATGCAACAATTTGACGGAGTAGACAGGCAGTCGTATACCGAAGCAAGGTACCAATTAACAGCTGCAGACGTAAATAATCCATGGTCTTCTATCTATGCAGAAATGCTAATAAACAGCAGCATTATTGTAGATAAAGCTCAAACGGAAGGTGCTGAATCCCCAAACTTTGAGGGTGTAGGACAAGTATTGTTAGCGACTACTCTAGGGATCACATCTGATTTATTTGGATCAATCCCTTATTCTGAAGCCTTACAAGGAACTAAAAACGTATTGTCCCCAGCTTATGATTCACAAGAATCTATTTACAATACCGTTTTCACCTTATTAGATGATGCTGTGGCCAATTTAAGCAACAGCACCAATGCTATACCCGTAGAAGGAGACGTTATTTATGGCGGAAATTTAGACAAGTGGAAAAAAGCAGCCAACTCTATCAAGGCAAGGCATCAGTTGCAGTTGTCAGGAGTAAATGGCAATGCAGCCTACACCGCAGCATTAGCTGCTGTAAGTGGCGGTTTCACTTCCAATGCCGATGACATGCTGGTTCCTTTTGAGGATAAAAACCGTAACCCAATCTACCAATTTATGGAAGAGAGAACGGATATTAGGATGGGATCTACCTTAATAAATATGTTAACAGCTACAGATGACCCCCGACTGCCATTTTATGCAAATAAAGATACGGACGGAAACTATGTAGGCAGTAACCCTGGAAGTCAAAATGATGTAGCTTCTAAACCAGGTAGCAATGTTGCAGCCTTTGACGCCCCTACCAAATTGATGACGTATTCAGAATTGAAGTTTATTGAGGCAGAAAGCTTGTTAGCATTAGGCCTCCCAGGAGCACAAGCTGCGTATGAAGCAGCTGTTGCCGCATCGGTATTAAGAATTACCGGTGATGCCAACCAAGTGTGGTTAGATGCCAATATAAACGGGGTTCCAGTTAGCTTGGAGAATATTATTACCCAAAAATATATTGACGGGTTTGCTACCAATCAGCCGTATGCTGACTGGAGAAGAACAGGAATCCCTGCTTTGAACTTAGCCGATGGTGCTGTACTACAAAATATACCAACAAGATTTCCATATCCTCAGGGCGAGTTGGATTACAATTCAGAAAATGTACCTGCAGCTACAATTTCGGATAAATTATGGTGGGACCAATAAAATTAAAAAAGATACAAGATGAAAAATAAAATTATATATTCAGCTTTACTAATGGTTACCGCTCTTTTTGCAGTTTCCTGTGAGTACGACGAGAACGAATTCGCAAAGCTAACGGACAATGCGCCCGACCCTAATGCAACCTATTATGTGCAGTTTAAGGATGCTTCCAAAAATTTGGAATCAGGGGTAAATGAAGAAGGTGATTTAGTGGATATTGAAACGTCTGTTGTTGTTGCAGTATTAGGCCTCCCACAATCGGAAGCTATTACGGTAAACCTTAAGGTAGACCCGTCAACTACAATAGAACCTAATATGTACGAGCTATCCTCTACATCTGTTACTATTCCAGCAGGTTCTACCGCTGCGTCCGTAAGCTTCAAAACGAATACTTCGGAAATGCCTGTGGGGGAACCATTGAAATTGGTTTTAACCGTTGACGCTGGTGCAAATACTGCAACGGCTGGAACGCTTTTAACTTATGATCTTTTGCGAATAGCGTTTTGTCCTTTAGAGAATGGTTCCGCTGATCTGGCCGGGTCATTCACCCAAACCAATGATGTTAGTGGTGCGTATTCAGATGCAATAACTGCAGTAGCAGCTGATGCTGATTTATCAATTTCTGGACTAGGTGCTAAATTTATTACAAGTGGATGGGGAGAGCCAATAATCAATGGCGGTACTATCACTGCAAAAATTGCTGGAAATGGAATAGTAACTATTCCAAGACAGTATATTTTTACCACTGAGTGGGAAGGAGATCCTTATAAATACGAAATTTCTGGAACAGGGAAATGGACCAATTGTGATGCAAAACCAACATTGGTAGTTACTTATGACATCTATTATGTAGGGGATGAAAAAGGTCTTGCTCAGCAATATGTGGCTTCAGGAACTTTAGGAGGCACCTTTACAATGAATTAAGAGTGGAACATATCACTATTATTACATTACAATAATTAAACACAAAGAGGCATTCATTAATTTGAGTGCCTCTTTTATTTTCAAGCCTTATAACCACTGTGAAAATAGTATATGAATCAGTACAATATTTCAATACCACACAGTAAAGCCCTATAGCAAAGCAACTAACCTATTCGAAAAAAAATTATGCCTAACAACTTCAATTTTGCATACCTTTACCACCATGAAAAATACTGATCAAATATATGGCATTAGAGCTGTCATTGAAGCCATAAACGCCAACGAACCTATAGACAAGGTCTTTATCCAAAAAGGACTAAAAGGAGATCTATCCCGTGAAATGGAAACACTGCTACGAAAAAATAGCATCAATGCTTCCTATGTGCCCATTGAAAAACTAAATAGGCTTACCAAAAACAACCATCAAGGAGTTGTTGCCAGCATCTCCCCTATTTCCTTCCTATCTATGGAGGAACTAGTAGAGCAAGTTGCAGAGAAGGAAACAGCACCGCTCTTCCTTTTGTTAGACCAACTTTCTGATGTACGTAATTTTGGAGCCATTATCCGTACTGCGGAATGTACCGGGGTAGACGGAATTATAATACAGAAAAAAGGTGCTGCACCTGTTACTGCAGACACTATTAAAACATCTGCAGGAGCTGCCTTTAGGGTACCCATTGCAAAGGTAGACCACATAAAAGATGCCGTGTTCTTTTTACAAGCCTCCGGAATTCAGGTTGTTGCTGCTACCGAAAAAACGAACAATACTATTTATGATGTTTCGTTTACCGCGCCTACTGCAATAATTTTGGGATCGGAAGATCAGGGAATTACTCCATCCATACTTAAGGCTGCCGACCATTTGGCAAAGCTACCTATGCTGGGAAGTATTGGCTCCTTAAATGTATCTGTTGCCTGTGGAGTCTTCCTTTACGAGGCGGTAAGACAGCGTATGGACGCCATTCCAAAATAAGGAAGACGTAATTAAGTAACAACAAAAGATTTAGTCACTATTAATTTTGAATATCCCCGTCATCGGGATCCTCTTTTTTCAGTTTCTTATAGTGGTAGATAAAACGAGGGGGTTCCTTATTTTCCTCTGGCGCCTCCTTTAGGAATTCAATGAAATTGCCCATTTCATCAAAATGTTTTAGGAACTCATCATTTTCCTCATTGTAATCCTCCAGCTCCCAATCGTATTTTTTGGGTTTTGGCAAGGATGTACGCAGCGTGATGGCCAAGAGTAATCCGGTTATAAATCCGCCCATATGTCCTTCCCAAGATATTCCGTCCTCCACCGGAAAAATATACCACAATAAGCTACCGTAGATAAAAACTACAATAAGCGATAGGGCCACCAATCTATAATGTTTGGAAAATATACCTTTAAAAAATATAAAACTGACCAAGACATAGATGATACCACTAGCCCCTATATGATAGCTAGGCCTCCCGATCAACCAGGTTATAAAACCCGACAATAGGATCCCAATAAACAGTACCTTAAAAGCTATTCCCCTATAAAAATAGACCAAGGCAGCGGTAAGTATGGCAATAGGAATGGTGTTATTGTACAAATGATCTACGGAAGCATGTAGAAATGGGCTAAAAACAATCCCTCTCAATCCTGTTAACGTCCTTGGATAGATTCCGTAGTCGTTTAGGTTGATCTTAAATTTTATTTCAAAAAAGAAGACCGTCCAAATGCTTATAATAGACAATAACGGTACTATGATTACCGAATTTGAAAACTTAAAATACGTATTATCTGTCATACCTGAAATATAGATATTAATTCAATATTTTAACCAATACTCTTCAAGACCTAAAGCCACTTACAAATCCATTTAAGATTAAAAACATATAACCTGTACTCATCAACAGAAATATCGAAATTAAAATTGGGTTCCACCTCCATCTATGCATTTTTGTTTTCTGTATCTAGCTATAGACCTGACAGGTTAACTATAAACGTGAAAGTACTTTCAGCTCCCCTCTTGAGAAGGGCCTTATTTGATGCCACACTTCAACCTATAAAAAATCAAAATCATCCAACTTATACGCATCACCGGAAATATAATTATTAATTCACTATTCTGGCCATAAATCAAATTTCAAATAAATTGTCCTCCCTATAAATGTCTTACTTTTGCCTTATGAACGAACCACTTGCGGAAAGGGTACGCCCTAAAACCCTAGAAGATTATATCAGTCAACATCATTTGGTGGGAGAAAAGGGATCCCTTACCCATCAGATCAAAAAAGGGATATTGCCTTCTTTGATCCTATGGGGCCCTCCTGGTACTGGAAAAACAACCTTGGCCAACATTATAGCCGAGACCAGTGGAAGACCATTTTACACCCTTAGCGCCATTAGCAGTGGCGTAAAAGATATTAGAGAAGTAATAGAAAAGGCAAAACAGAGTGGCGGTCTGTTTACCACCAAAAATCCAATCCTCTTTATTGATGAGATCCATCGATTTAGCAAATCCCAACAAGATTCCCTTCTGGGGGCCGTTGAGAAAGGTTGGGTCACCCTCATTGGTGCTACCACCGAAAATCCGAGCTTTGAGGTAATCCCCGCCCTTTTATCGCGTTGTCAAGTCTACATCCTAAATCCATTTGGAAAGGATGACCTAGAAGCGTTGTTAAAACGGGCCATGAATTTAGATTCCTATTTAAAATCAAAAACCATAACGTTAAAGGAAACAGAGGCGCTATTACGATTATCCGGGGGTGACGGAAGGAAGTTGTTAAACATCTTTGAACTTATCGTTAATTCGGAGGCTACCAATGAAATTACTATCACAGATGAACTGGTACTGAACAAGATTCAGAAAAACACAGTACTCTATGACAAAACCGGGGAACAGCATTATGATATTGTCTCTGCTTTTATAAAATCTATTCGTGGAAGCGATCCCAATGCTGCCGTATATTGGCTAGCTAGAATGATAGAAGGCGGTGAAGATGTGAAATTTATTGCGCGAAGACTCCTTATCTTGGCCTCGGAGGATATTGGCAATGCCAACCCCACGGCTTTAGTCATAGCCAACACCGCATTTCAGGCAGTGACTACCATTGGCTATCCGGAAGCGCGATTAATCCTTAGCCAATGCGTTATATATTTGGCCACGTCTCCAAAGAGCAACGCTAGCTATATGGCCATTAACAAAGCCCAACAAACCGTAAAACAAACGGGAGACCTTTCCGTACCCTTACCTTTGCGAAATGCCCCAACGAAACTAATGAAAGATCTGGGATATGGACAGGAGTATAAATATGCCCACGATTATGCCAATAATTTTATAGAAGAAGAGTTTATGCCCCGCGAATTAAAAGGGACAAGTTTTTACAGCCCCGGAAACAATCAAAGGGAAAATGTCATTAAAGAATTTTTAAAAAATCGGTGGAAAGACAAATATAAAATGTAAGACCATGGAACTCCAAATTGTTAGAGTTTCACCAAGATTGCACAAAACATACTTGATAGCACTCCCTTAGCCCATGAACAGGGCATGGTGTATTAAAATTTAATATTCATCTTTTTATTGACCAATTCACCATCCTCATAATATTCAAATATCCAATCTCCCCCTTTTTTAAATACAATACCACTTTCTGCCTGCCAATCTGCTTTGGCGATAAAAAAGTTACTAAAGCTGGTCTGTTTTAATATCATAATTATTTTTGGGGTACTATCTACCAATTGATATCCAATTGGAATGACCTGCGCATAGAGAACTTCACTTTCCACCACTACTTTTACCTGTTTGGATTCAGCAGTAAACCGCACCTCTCCTTGCGTGTACTCCGATGGAACGGGTGTTAAGTTCTTATACGACTGCTCCTCCAAGGTAGATTTTTGCTGCACCACTGGACTAGAAGTATTCCCATTTGTATCCTGTGTGGCATTTTGAGTAATTTTTTTTACGTCATCCTTAAAACTGACCGTCACTGACTTATTAGAACTTTTAGGATCATACTTATAACCCAGCCCAGACAGAGACTGCATACTTTCCTTTATGGCTCCAGAATAGGCTTCCTTAAAATCCTTTTCCTTACTGCTACCCTCCTTGGTAACATATACCTCCTTAGAAAAACAATCCTTTAAGCTAAGGGTTAGTTTAGTGGTAAACATGGAAGAATCATCATTTAGAGACAACAATAAGCCCAAACACCTGTTGTTCATCAATTCTTCAGGCAAAGCGTTATCATACACAGCATTAAATCCATTTTCGACCAATAAATATTTCACCAGCGTACTGGTCTGATAGTGATTCTCCTGTTTAAAAGCATCAAACTTTACCGGAACGATAATGTATTTATATTTGCTTAATTCTACTTGTGACATTCCGAAAAAACAGCTTAAAAGGAAGAGTATTATATATAAATTTTTCATATTAAAACGCGAATTATTTCTTGCCCCAAGATATAATATTTAATCCGAATTGAAAAGAAGCATAATGACTATCAGCAATATTCTTATACCCCAATAGATTATCGGCCATTACATATAAGCTTACTACACCTGCTTGGACGTTAAGTCCAATTCCAATATTGGAATATGAAAATTTATCTACGGTATAAGTGGTTTTTAAAGCCATTGTATTCCCGAACCTCCGCAAGTAAAAGGCAGTTAATGCCGCCTGAGGTCCCCTAGGCCTATTAATTACATATAATTGTCCTCCCACCGCATTGTTATACCATACTTGGTCTTGTCCCTTAAAGACATAATCCTTACAGTCGCATATTCGGCGGGATGGAATTGGCTTGCCGAAATTATACCGAAGGGACCCATATACTTTAGTAGGTCTAAAGCTCAGGTAACTTTTGGTATTGGTCCCATGGGGAAGCAAGGCATCTACTTCATCTACTAGATCCTGCCAAAAATCATCATTTGCATTGGAAAATGAATCTGGCAAAATAGCCTCTATACCTTCTACTGTTGCTGAGCCTCTTAAAGTATAATTTTTTACATCCGTAGTATTATAGATAAACCCTAGATCCAACACACTTCCTGTAACTACTGTTCTTTCATTAAGGTTATAGGTGAATCCTAGGTCGAGCCCAAGCCCTAAATCTCCCCCAAAAAACATTCTTCTAGTCAATATTCCAGGCAACAAAGAACTGTCATTGTCCAAAGCATCCTCAATTTCATTTAAACCAGAAGAACGAAATTCCATATCCGCCACCAAGGTATTGGCGCGTAAATTGTTCTGGCCCTCGGTAGTGACAAAATAACCTTTATTATTTGTGGAGGTAAAATTAAATACACTGGAATATATTTTTGCCCTTGCCCCGATAGTAAGGTTGCTACTTATTGTTTTATTAATGCCAAAATGAAAAACATTTACCATTTCTCCCCTTGTTTTTAAATGGTCAACATTAAATTTTCTCCCCAATTGATCAGCATTTCCTTCAAAAGCCAAAATAGCATAATCCTTAAACCAATAGCCTACGGCATCGGCTTCATTATAAATGCCAAAAGAATAAAAATTATCGGAGTTCCTACCCCTAAATCCCGCGTAGAGTAAGGCTATTTGATAGGTACCACTTAGCTCATCTTTAACTTCCATCCCATAAATGGCTCGCTCCCTCACCTTATCATTAAAATCCAAGCCATCATCCGCGAAAAGATCGTGAACCGTAATGTCGTTGGACCCCGCTTGAAATGACAATCCCGAAACAACGGGAATACTAGCATACCACTGATAATCTGTAAGCATCCCTGGATTTGTCATAAGAGCATCTGGGATATTTGTGAAATCGTAAAGTAATTGTTTATTCTGGGCCAAAAGCTTGGCACTACTCCATAGGTACACCAATAAGACCAAAAAGACAAATCTCATCGCAATTCAATCTTAAATTCACCCCGAGACCTAAAGATGATCTTTGGATCTGGAAGCTTTGACAGGCTACTGTTATCACCTAAATTTCGGATAAAGACCTTTATACTAGACGTATTTTTAATGATCTCAATACTCTTCCCCGAACCACTACCATAGGCTACCTCTCTTTGATCCAATCCCATAGGAGCCGGAACTATATGAAAGCTTTGTATATCCAAGAGTCCTCCCTCGTCATCTAGGAACTCAACAGTAACCTCCAATTCCTTACTCGTGGTATTTTCTATCTCGTAATAAACGAAGCCGTCCACTACGCGTTCCGAAAAGACATCCTCGCTAAAACCGTCGAAATTAAAATCTTGGCTATAAAAAATGGTGTCAGTGGATTGGTTTATTAATACTTCTGGAGCTTCAATATATAAAATACTACCTTCTATAGTGGGAGTAATGTTCAAATCATCTAATTGGTCAAAATTTTGCTTCTCCACACAGGAAACAAATCCCAGAAGTAACAAGGACACCAATAAAATCTTATTAAACATATAGTGGGCATTATAATGACTTATGCTATATTGTTGTAAGCTTATACTAAAGATAACTCTATAAAAATGATTTTATTTCACTTAAATCGTGAATTATTTGACAATAATTATGTTTTGGCTCCTGATGGGCATTAAAATGCAACACATGTAAGCCCACCGCTTTAGCCCCAATAATATCTGCCTCCACACTATCCCCAATCATTATCGATTTATGAGGGAGGGTTTTGGCCCTTTCCAGCGCGAGTTGAAATATTAAAGGATCTGGCTTCTTAACTCCGGCCATTTCAGAATTAATAATCTGATCAAAAAAGTGGTCAATATTGGCATTTCGCAACTTTTTGTCCTGAATTTCCTGAAATCCATTGGTAATGATATGCAGTTTATAATTGGGCCTTAGGTAATCTAAAACATCAAGCGCATTGGGAAATAAATGATTAAAGGTGGACAAGTGCTCAATATACTTATCGGCCAAGCTATGTATAAGCTCATCCCCTGCCCCATATTTTAAAGAATCGAAGGTTGTTTTTAGCCTTTGGAACCTCAATTCTTCTTTATTGATTTTCCCTTCCCGATACCACTTCCAAAAGGTAAGATTAATTGGAATATATGCTTTTAAAAAATCATCCAGATCCACCCCCACTTCACTTTCGGATAAGATCTTACTGAAGGTAAGGGCAGAATTTTTCTCAAAATCCCAAAGCGTGTGATCCAAATCAAAAAACACATCGGTTACCAATTCTTTAAACATACACCTTTTTAAGAATACTACTATACAATTCCTTCCAATCTAGCTTCGCTTCCCCACCGATTAGCTCATTGGAGAAGATGGTCACAAACGTACCATTTGCTTTTTTCACTTCCAAGCCAAGAGCCTCTACTGCAGCAAGCGCCTCTTCCTTAGTCCCATATTTTAACAACCCATAGTCATGAACCGCAAAAGGATGTATTATGATCGGTTGCTGTACTTCCAAAAGGATGTCATAAAAATAAAAAGGAGTACAACTCCCAGCTCTAAATCCAATTTCATGGGTATAGCCCATGGTATAGTCATGAGTGAATCCTGCATCGACCAAGTTCCTATAGGTTTCGGGAATATCCACCCTATTATAGCGCATTCGCGAGCTGTTAATGGACCTATGTATAACATTGGAAAGCTTTTTCTTCTCTTCCATCAATAGGGATATATTATTAAAGGCGCTATAGGAACAACAAAGAGATACCACATCGTAATCGGCCACCGATTTAATAAGATATTTAAAGTTATTATTATTGGGAGACACATTTTTATCATAGGTAGAATACTCCGCAAACTGAAAAAAGAACATCCCCTTAGTTTGATACTGACTATGGAGGTCTATAAGCTCAAAGAAATTATCATAGGGATCCTTTTTAAATTTCAACCACACAGAGATCCTGTCTACCACCCGTTTTATCTTAAGCGACCCTAGGTCTAAAAGCAATCCGAAAATTCCCCTGACCAAACCCCGATATAGAAAACAATGAGAAGAAGTTACATCAATTATTGGCGTAAACCGGTAGACTCTGGATTTGTGCACTAAATTGGGGAATTTAGTCTTTAACGCTTCCAATAGTTTTAAAGCCCAAATATCTACCACAGGAAGATGTAAAAAATCATTTTGAAAGGCTAGGCTGTCCTTTGGAGGAAACCTCCCATGTATATCCTTCACGTGGGGCAAATATTCTTCGTACCTGCTCAACAAATAAAAGCTCGCGGCAAAAATATCGAAGGGTAAATTACTGCGGTCCCCAGTGGCAAAAAAACAAGGGGTACCGTCCCAATCCGAAACATGTATCTGCAGATCGTTTATTCCCTGTTCAAACAACAGGTCGTTATTTCTGATAAAGAACTCGTTTTGAAGTGGCTGTTTGGTATAGGTGATTTTGGGGCCGGAATGTTTTATAAAATCCTCCACTTTTGTAGTATGGCTCACCTCAATTCCTAAGATTGTAGTGAATAAATGCTTCGTTATATACCTGAAGCGAGAGGTGATTTTATGGGTATAAATGAGCAACATAGTTTATATTTTTCCGCTTCTTATTTTTGGATTCTAATTTTATGATGTCGGTACATAGAAGCTGTAGACTATTTCCAATGACAAATCTGTAACCTAACCTCCTTGCCAAAAAAAAAATAATCAAAGCAGGCCTTCATCTGCAAAACTAAAATATTCTTTTTGAGTAATGATGATATGGTCTAACACTTTTATATCTAAGGCTTGGGATGCAATTTTTAGTTTTTGCGTAATCTGTTTATCGGCCTCACTTGGCTTTAGGGTGCCAGAGGGGTGGTTATGTGCAAGGATCAGTCCCACGGCTCCTAGTTCTAAGGCGTGTTTCAATACCAAACGAACATCAACCAAGGTTCCAGTGATACCACCTTTACTTTGTTGTCCGGCAAATAGCACCTTATTGGAATTATTAAGGTACACGATCCAGAATTCCTCATGAGGCAGTTCGCCCATTTTGGGTTGCAAAAGGTCGAACACACTGGAGCTCGAATTGATTTTAGTGATTTTTAAACCGTCTCCCCCTCTACGTCTGCGCCCAATTTCTAAAGCAGCAGCAATAGTTACCGCCTTGGCTTCCCCAATCCCTTTAAATGCCATAAGTTGCTTTATGGAGAGCTTTCCCAACTCGTTTAGGTTGTTATTCACTGAGGCCAAAATGCGTTTGGAGAGCTCCACTGCACTTTCATTTCGACTTCCTGAACCAATTAGAATAGCTATGAGCTCCGCATCCGAAAGCACGGCCTTTCCTTTATGCACCAATTTCTCTCTTGGCTTATCATCATCGGACCAATTTTTAATAGAGAAGGAGGTTGGTTTTTCTTGCATAGGTTAAAGATAAGAATTATAGTCACTTGGAAAATTATCTTTCCCCAATCTAAGCCCGAATAACTAAAAGTCTGGCCAGTAAATAGAAATTGTAGGATGTACAAATTAGTAAAAATAGCCCCCGTAGTTAAAAAAAAGAAGCCATTCTAAAAATTAGAATGGCTTCTTCTATAAAAATAATTTTCAATAATTTAAAGCAAGTGCCTAGTATCCTGGATTCTGTTTTAAGGTGGGCTTTCCATTGCCGCCTACACTTAGGTCAATTTGAGCCTGTGGAATAGGGTAGTACTCACTTTTTCCTGAAATAAACTTTCCACCTCTAACATCGGTAGTTATGTCTCCCTGAAAATCAAAATAGGCATTTAGGGTCTGCTCAGCTATACCCCATCGTACCAAATCAAAAAACCGATGTCCTTCCATGGCAAGTTCTAACTTTCTTTCAAAATATATTCTTTCCAATGCACTTTCCTTGGAACCAAAATCTGCCATAGTGTAGTCCGAAATTATATAATTTGCAGCAAAAGCAGTCTCATTAAAGCCCGCCAACGGATCGTCATCATCTAAATATTGATTTAAGAAACCATTTGGATTAGCCGCTCTTTGACGTATATTATTTATGTAACCTAGAGCTACGTCAAAACTACCAGCTTGCGCTTCAGCCTCTGCAGCCATCAATAGCACATCTGCAAAACGTATAACCCTTACATTCAACGCTGTTCCAGGCGCCCATGAACTCTGATCTGCATAGATATCCTGCGTTGATTGCCAGTAAATATTCTTTTTAGGTGCGTAAGGACCACCATAGGTTTGCTCCCTCACCCAGTTTGCACCTGGGTGTTTTCCCCAATCGTGGAAAGGTACATCCCTTCTGCCTACGGTCCAGTCCAATCTAGGATCTAAAGTTCCGGTATAAGGAGTAAAAGGATTGCTACTTGTAATTCCCATATCACTTTTTACAGAATTTTGGTTATAAGAAGCGAGATCTGGAAGTCCGCTAACTGGATCCGTTTTAAAAGAATTCACTAAGTCTTGTGAAGGCTGAAGGAATCCACAACATCTAAATGGACTATTGTAAGGGAAATTCAACATCCCTCCCTGATTGGCGTTAGTTATAGTGCCCGTACCATCATTTGCTACCATTTGGATATCAAAAACGGTCTCTGAGTTATTCTCTTCGGCAGCATCAAAATTATCACTAAACCTATCTAAAAGGGCATACTTTACACCGGAAGGATTTACGCCAAGATTAATAACATCAGTAAAAATCGCCTTGGCCTCAGGAAATTTCTTTTGATACAAATACGTCTTTCCTAAATAGGAAGCGGCTGCCCACTTATTAGCCCTTGCAAAATCACCTTGTATGGCAGGTAAATTTTCAAAAGCAAATTTAAAATCTGCTTCTATATTAGGCCAAATATCAACGTCGTTGGGTTGCTTGGGATCTTCTGTATTTTCATCAACCCATGGGACCATATTGAACATTTTCTTTAGCTCAAAATAATAATGCCCCCTTAAAAAACGCGCTTGGGCAGTCATATCCTTGCTAACTTCCGGAGAAATATCTGTTGCAATCGATAAAAGCTTTAAGGTATTATTAGTACGTTTAACTCCCTCATAGAGTGCTTTCCACTTAGAGTTGTAATAACCGTTGGACGGATTGGAGATAAACTTAACAATTTGGTCTATGGCAGGTTGATCTCCACCAAAACTTCCTTTACTGGCTTCTCCTCCAGCTACGGTTCCATATACCCAGTTATCGGGCGCTGCTTCCCAAGCGTTACCGCCAAAACCTGCTCCGTCTAATGCAGCATAAGCACCGATAAGCAATTTTTCCACACCATCTTTATTCGCGATTACGTCTTCACTTAGCGCTCCCATAGCAGGCTGTTCCAAAAAATCATCGGTGCAGCTGCCTAAGCCTATCAATGCAAGAACTGGAATATATAGTCTACTTAATTGTTTTATAATTTTCATATACTTTTTTTTTATTGTTCATTTTCATTAAAAAATAACATTTACCCCAAAAAGAAGCTGTCTTTGATTTGGATAGGCCCCTTCGTCTATTCCAAAACTAACGGTTCCTCCAGATATTTCAGGATCAATCCCAGAATAGGAGGTAATAGTAAATGCATTAACAACTTGGGCATAAAGCCTTAATTTTGAAATACTGGCTTTACTCATCAAGTCTGATGGGAAAGTATACCCCAACTGAATGTGTTTTGCTCTCAAATATGACCCATCTTCCACAAAATAGGAGTTGGGTACATCCGCTAAACTAAATGATCCGGTTGTTTCCTGTATGGGCGCTTTTGCATTAGTATTCTGTGGTGTCCAAGAATCGTATAATGCAGTTTGACTTTTAGCTCCTGTAAACGAGCTGTAAAAGTCCGTCCACCATTTAACATTGTTCCAAATGTCGTTCCCTTGAGAACCATACAGGAACATGCTTAAATCCCAAGATTTATACAGTAGCTCTATGTTTAATCCGTAGGTGAAATCTGGATTGGGATTGCCAATAAAGGTACGGTCATCAGCCGTTATTCTTCCGTCCCCATCTATATCCTCATAACGGAACCTTCCCACAGACACGTCAGATTGATATGTTGTGTTAGCATCACCAGTTGCAGCAACGGCACCAGCATTTGCACTAGTGATTTCGTCCTCTGAATTCCAAAAACCAGCAATCTTGTAGCCATAAAATTGGCTCACAGAATGTCCAACTGCATTTCTAATAATAGTACTCCCATTAAAACGTCTACCCTCTCTGTCAAAATAAGAATACCCATCAGCAATCTTTTTTATCTCATTACTATACGTAGTTAGGGTTATAGTGGTATTTAAACGTAAGTCATCCGTTAAGTTAAAAAAGGTGGACACATCCATATCCAATCCACTATTGGACATTTCCGCAACGTTCACAAAAGGAACTGTGGCAGTTCCTACCGTGGCTGGCTGATCTGGATTAAACAGCAAGTCCTTTATATCCTTTTTATAGTAATCTAAACTTAACTGGACACTATTATTAAATAGGTTTGCATCCAGTCCAATATTGGAATTAGTATTTCTTTCCCATTTAGCGTCCGGATTTCCAATTCTTGTCTGTTGAAAGCCTTCCGAAGTAGATTGGTTGCTCCCTGTAATCCCATAGTAGGAAGTTTCCTGATCACCCCCAAAAGTTGTGAATGAATTAGGAGGATCTACATTCAATTGATTCCCCATAACTCCATAACCTCCACGAATCTTAAGGTCGTTCAACCAGTCGTTTTCTGGAATAAAATCCTCATTGCCAATGTTCCATCCAGCACTAACTGCAGGGAACCATCCATACTGATTTCTTAAAAATCTAGAAGATCCATCGCGACGAATGGTAGCGCTCAATAAATATCTGTCATCAAAATTATAATCCAATCGACCAATCAGGGAAGAAAGTGCATCCTGTTTTTTAAAACTATAATTGGTCTGTGTTCCAGAGCCTGTTTCCAAAGTTACATAATCCGGATTAAAGGAGAAATAGCTCTGCATAGTACCGCCTACTTCTCTCTCTCTATTCTGATAGGCTTCCGTACCGACAAGAACATTGACGTTATGGATGTCATTAAAGGTATTTTTGTACTGTAAGGTATTGGTCCACGTATAATTATAATTTGTGGCTGCTGCCTCTGAATATGAATTTACTGAATTATTCTCGGCATTTTCATATTCTGGAAAAGTGAACGAATTAAAACTATTAGAAAAATACTGCCCCCCAAAACTAGTTCTAAGCGTGAAATTTTCCATGAAATCTACTTCGGCAAATATATTACCAAAAACACGGTTAGACACCCCTCTATTATTCCTTAATCGGTCTAACATTGCAACAGGGTTTCTTGCATTCCCAAGGTCAGAACCAAAAGACCCGGCATAATTTCCCTTTATATCCCTGACAGGAATAATAGGTTGCTGTCTAATAGCCATTCCAATAGCACTCCCTTCGGTCAAAGCATCAATCTGAGGATTATCTCTAATACTAAAACTTAGGTTTTGTCCTAATCTAATATTCTCTGTTATGTTAAATACCGAATTAGAACGCATGGTATAACGTTTAAGATATGTGTTGTTCAAGGATCCCTCTTGATCAAAATAGTTTAAAGAGAATAAATAACTCCCTTTTTCACTTCCATTACTCACGGAAAGGTTGTGACTTGTAATACTAGCAGGGCTAAAAATTTCTTGGAACCAATTAGTTCCTTGTTTATTGGCCTGTACAATTCTAACAAAATTATCTAGATCTGAACTACTAGTATAATTAGGATTCACATTATAGAGTGCTTCATCTACCGTATTTGCGCCAACTGGAGCTATATAATTCGGAAGTACGGCAGTAGCACCATTGCCATATTGGCTATGATTTATCGGGTCACCCGGATTGGTGTTTTTCAAAGCCATAAAAGTAAGGTCGGCCATTTCCTGCGAAGACAATATATTCCATGGATTACCATTTTGTACCATCTGTGTACCATAATAGGCATCATAGGTAACCTTCATTTTTCCTTTCCCTTTTTTGGTAGTAATAACGATAACCCCATTAGCAGCTCTTGATCCATAGATCGAAGCCGACCCAGCGTCCTTCAAGACCTGCATGGATGCTACATCATTAGGATTTAAGTCGTTAATATTATCTGTAGGGATACCATCTACTACATATAGTGGATTATTATTCCCAAAAGTGTTCGACCCTCTAATTTTGACTTGTGGGGCTTCACCTGGCTGTCCTCCACCTGTAATAGTAACCCCAGAGGCCCTTCCTTGTAATTGACTGGTGACCTGCCCTGAGGGTTGCTTTGCTAGATCATCGGTTTTCACTACTGAAACAGCACCGGTTAAATCTTGTTTCCGTTGAGTCCCATACCCAACCACTACAATTTCTTCCAAGGCAGTAACATCCGTTTCCAAACTTACGTCTACGGCACTTTGTCCATTAACAGGAACCTCAACGCTACGATAACCAATATAGGAGAAAACCAATACTGCATCCGATGCCGCATTAATACTATAGTTCCCATCAAAATCAGTTACTGCTCCAATGGTGGTGCCTTTTACTAATACATTGGCCCCAGGTATAGGCATGCCGGTTTCATCTAAAACTACACCTGTAATCAAATCTTGAAGACTCAGGTTATATGCGATTGAGTCATTATTGGCTGCTAACAGGGCACTTGGAAACACAAGTCCAAGCAATAGCATTAAAAACCCAGCCCAATACGAAAATATTTTTCGCCGAAACCTTAAACATAATAATGTTCTTTTAATCATAATTAAATAATGTTTAGTTATTAGTTAGTCAACTTTTAAACTTAAAAAAATAATATTTACAATCCTTATTTTTATAAATCAAAACCTGCAATATACAATATTATGTTAAAGATAACGGAACTAAGAAATCCAAATTTTACATATAATTTACATTGAAAAGAAACACATAATCTAACTAAATCCAAAGCAAATGCGGATTGAAATTTAATGACATGCCTAAAAGTTATTATAGATTGCAATTGTTGTTTATAGTATTCGATATCCCCTCATAATAAATTATAGGGTTATATAAAATTTAGTATTACCAAATACTTGAAAAAAAGAAAACTAGAAGCAAAGAATCAATTAAGTAGTTTTTCCGTAAACAAAGTCTTGTTATATAGGAACGTGAAATGACCTCGAAGTACTTTTTTATTTAGTGAACTTCATATATAATTCACATTTCCCATAGCTATAAATTTCTATTTGTGATAGAAGACCAACAACAACATATTTACTAGGCATTAGTTACCTTATCTTTTATTGCTTCCAGGTCTAGACCTCCATAATTACCGGAACTCATCAGTAATAAGACTGTATCAGCATACTGTTGATTATATAAAAACTCTTTAAACGCCTCGGCATTTGTAAAAACCTGCAGATCTTCGCGACCAAAGGCTTCTATTATTTGCTCCGGGGAAACCTCTTTGAGTCCTTTTATTTTTACCGATTCTGGCAAATAGAACACTGCTGCCACATCTGCGGGCTCCAATGCGCCTTTATACTCTTTTAAGAATTGTGGGTTAAAACTGCTATAAGTATGCAGTTCCAAACAGGACAACAGCTTCCTTTCCGGATACTGCTGCCGCACCGCTACCGTGGATGCCTTCACCTTACTGGGCGCATGGGCAAAATCCTTATAAGCTACACTCGATTTCCCTTCTGCCAGTTTCTCGAGCCGCTTGGAGGCACCTTTAAAGGTGGCTATGGCCTCATAGAAATCTTCCTCGTCCAAGCCCATATTCTGACAGATCCATTTTGCACCTGCCAAATTATTTAGATTGTGTTTACCAAAAATTGAAATAGGCATGGGGCCATCTGGAGTCTCCAATATAGTCTCTCCATTTACCACTGAATATTCTGGGGTGCTGTAGCCTAATTTTCTAATTGTATTTTCCGAAGTTTCCACCACTTCCCTTACGTCATCATCTTCCTCATTATAAGTGATACTACCACCTTTAACAATACTGTCCACAAAAACCCTGAATTGCGTTACATAGTTCTCAAAAGTAGGAAATACGTTGATATGGTCCCATGCAATGCCACTTAATAATGCAATATTAGGGCGATATAGATGAAACTTGGGCCTCCGATCAATTGCTGAAGACAGATACTCATCTCCTTCCAAAACAATAAAATCGTTCTCCTCGGTCAAGTGTACCATTCTGTCAAAACCATCGAGCTGGGCCCCTACCATATAATCTACCGCCCTATCGTGATAATCCATAACATGAAGTATCATGGCCGTGATAGTTGTTTTACCGTGACTCCCCCCTATAACCACTCTAGTCTTGTGCTTGGATTGTTCGTAAAGAAATTCGGGATAGGAAAAAATCTTCAATCCCAGTTCTTGTGCCTTTAATAGCTCTGGATTATCTTCCTTGGCATGCATTCCCAAAATAACAGCATCCAAATTTGCAGTAACCTTCTCCGGGAACCACCCAAAAACTTGGGGCAATAGACCTTGCTCCTTTAGTCTTGTTTGTGAAGGTTCGTAAATTACGTCATCACTTCCTGAAATCGTATATCCTTTATGGTGTAGGGCCAATGCTAAGTTGTGCATGGCACTTCCCCCTATTGCAATAAAATGTATTCGCATTAAAAACTAATTTAAAAATGGTAAAGATAAGAATTGATATAGCCTTATACCCGTTCCAAATAAAAATTTGAGGTTTAAATCTACTGCCCAATGTCACAAGTCCAAGACCGAAGGTTCAAATGAGTCTGCTGACTGGAAACTGCTTTCATTTAGTTATCTTAGTTCCAAATATTACCAAAAATGAAAATTAAACTCTCCAAGCTTAATTCCAAGGAAATGATGCCGGGTTATCATGGGAAACTGATCCATACCCAAAATATGAGTCTAGTCTTTTGGAAGTTGGAGGAAGGTGCTATTGTTCCAGAGCACAGTCCTAGTAACGAGCAGGTGATGCAGGTGCTTAAAGGACATTTTGAATTTACCCTTAGTGGGACAACTATCCTTTATAGTTCAGTAGACCTAGTAATTATTTCGCCAATGTCCCATCCCAGTGGCAAGGCACTTACAGCTTGCAAAATAATGGATATCTTTAGCCCACAAGGGAGGAGAATCGCTAAAACAACTCCTATACACTAAAATTAGAACCCTAGATTTATGGAAATATCACTTAAAAACAAAAAGGCCTTTGTGGGAGGAAGCAGCAAAGGAATTGGAAAAGCTGTTGCGCAGCAGTTGGCAATAAGTGGTGCCAGTGTCACCATAATGGCCAGAAGCGAAGAAAAATTAAAATCAATAATCTCCCAACTCCCAACAGATCAGGGTCAAAATCATCAATATTTAGTTGTAGATTATACCGATTATGAGAACTACAAAAATATTATAGGAGCTTATTTTATTACTAATTCCGTAGATATTTTAGTAAACAATACTCAAGGCCCATCTGCCGGAAATGCACTGGAAAAAGAGGTAACCGATTATCAGGCTGCCTTTGACCTTCTTTTTAAGACTACGGTATTCACAACCCAACAAGCACTTATGGGAATGATGGCTCAAAATTATGGCCGAATTATAAATATTGCCTCGGTTTCGGTGAAGGAACCACTTTCCTATTTGGTACTTTCCAATTCCATAAGAGCGGCAGTGGCAACATGGGCCAAATCTTTGGCGATTGAAGTCGGAAAATTCAATATTACGGTCAACAACACCTTGACTGGGTATTTTTATACAGAACGCTTAAAGAACCTCAACGAGAGTAAGGCCAAGTCAATGGACATCCCTATAGAGGAAGTAAACCAACAACTGCTCTCTAATGTCCCTGTGGGTAGATTTGGAGACCCCAAAGAATATGGATTTTTGGTAGCGTTCTTAGCCTCTGAACAGGCCTCTTTTATAACCGGGACAAATATCCCCATAGACGGGGGAATGCTAAAATCTATGTAACAATTGCCATACTGGAACTACACTAGCCTTGGAGTACCACATACTCAAGAAACCTACGCGAATCACAAATACACGGTATTCGGAACTTATTGCAGGACAATAAGGGCGTAAAATAGAACTTTATCGCAATGTATCAATCTTGAAAAATACTTTCTAAATGTATCGAGAACAACGTATTGGGTAATTCAAAAATTATAATTCGCGTTTAAAAGCAACATTGGTATCTTTTTTGCATCTAGGCCATAGAAGTTGTTTTATCAGTTCACACGAAACCATCTTCTATTTAAATCGGTAGAACATAAAAAGCAAACCAAAATTTGTTCATCACTATTTTCCTATGAAAAACATAACAAAATTACTCACTATATTTCTTTTCGCCCAAATGGCATACTCACAACAACCTTCTGACACCTTTGATGTTTTATGGGAACGGGTACAAAAACTGGAAACAGAAACCATGACCAAATCCGCAATGGAATTGGTGGCCAACATATCCGCAAAGGCAAAAAAAGAAAAAAATGGCACTCAAATTATAAAATCGCTACTGTATACTTCCAAGTACACCCTAATTTTAGAAGAGGAGGCACAATTGGCGATAATTAGTGATTTCAAGAACGAAATTGCAAAAAGCAGCTTCCCTGTAAAAAATATTTTGGAAGGATATTTGGCCAACCTCTATTGGCAATACTTCCAACAAAATAGGTACCGATTTTACGACCGCAGCAAAACGGAAGTCAAAATAGATAGCACCGATTTTAGGACCTGGGACCTTTCTACTTTGTTTTACGAAATAGGAATTCATTTTGAGGCTTCTTTGGAAAATCCTGCCATGTTACAAAAGACAGCTATCCAGCAATTTGACGGGATACTGGAGAAACAAAAGAATTCAGAAATATATAGGCCCAGTCTGTTTGATCTATTAGCACACAATGCCCTGGATTTTTATACCAGTTCTGAAAATAATATTGACCAACCTGCCGATAAGTTTCAATTGGACGATTCCGAGATTTTATGTGATGCTAATCAGTTTTCTCTTCAAAATATCAATACAGGAGACAAGACATCACTGCAATCCAAAGCCCTCTTATTATATCAAGAACTCGTGCATTTTCATTTAAATGACACTTCCTTAGAAGCACTTGTGGACGTGGATATCGCCCGCTTAAAATTTATTGAGCAAAATGCAGTATTTCCGAATAAGGACAATCAATATTTAGAGGTCCTCCAAAATTCTGCAGAGGCCATCAAAGAAGATGAAAATGGGGAACTGTACCGTTATGAAATTGCACTTTCTTCTCACGAAACTGGCAACTCTTACCACCCAGAAACCAATATAGAAACCCGATGGAAACAAAAAGAAGCCTTGGCAATTTGTGAAGCGATAATTACACAATTCCCAAAAAGTAGGGCCGCGGAAAAATCTTCTGCATTGAAATCACAAATCCTTGCTAAAAGCCTTCAATTGACTACGGAGAGGCATATTCCTATAAATAAACCTACCCGAATTCTGGTGAACTACAAGAACCTGTCCCATTTACAACTATCTGCCCATAAAATTACTACTAAGGAGCTAAAGACGTTGAACGAACTTTATCCTCAGGAAAAAAAACTGGCCTTCATAAAAAAATTAACGATTGAAAAACAGTGGGATGTCCAGTTGAAGAATGAAAGCGATTACCAAAACCATGGCACGGAAATACTTTTACCAGAACTACCCAATGGTTATTTTGTCCTTTTGGCAATCCCTAAGAACACTACAGACAGTACCTTCTCCTTTAGCACCCTGCAAGCCACAGACCTAGCCCTTATAGAGTCCACCGCTACCGATTTTCATTATTACCAGGTCATAGATCGCAACAATGGAGCACCAGCTGTAGGGGCCAAGGTACACTTCACTTATCGGCCAGGGTACAATAAACCTTTTGTCACAAACACCATGACCACGGACCATATGGGACAGGTGACGCTTCCCCGAAATTCCGACTATAAAAACAATATCAGTGTCATGGTTACGCATAAAGACCAAACAGCTTTTTTTGAAGACTTCTATGTCCCTAAAAAGTATGATTCCGATCAACTTACTACAACTTATCCTTGTTTCCTTTTTACGGATCGAAGCATCTACAGACCTGGACAAACTTTATATTTTAAGGGAATCGCCCTAAAAAGGACGGATAATATCTCTGAAATATTGACTCAGGCAAAAATTCGGGTGTCACTAAAAGACGTTAATCATCAAGAAATATCGGCACAAGAATTTAAGTCCAATGACTACGGTTCTTTTGCAGGGGAATTTATAATCCCCACTAATGGCCTAACAGGTAATTTCTTCTTGGAGGTTTCCTCTACCGAATACAATATTAATGGTCAACAGTACTTTTCCGTTGAGGAGTACAAACGCCCAAAATTTGAAACCAGCTTTGAATCTATTTCGGATTCCTATCGAGTGAACGACAGTATTCAGGTAGATGGCAAAGCAGTAGGGTATGCGGGAAGCAATATTACCGATGCCCAAGTAAGCTATACGGTGAAGCGTGTTGTGAATTTCCCGATTTGGTACTCCCGACACTTACCGTATTATAGAGAGACGCCACAAGAAATAGCCCATGGCACTACCCTTACGGATGGTGAGGGGAAATACAATATAAATTTTAAGGCCATCCCTGATTTATCGGTTTCCAAGGACAATATGCCTGTTTTCAATTACGAAATTACTGCTGATGTAACCGACCTAAACGGTGAAACTAGAAGCACCACAACAACCGTTAGGGTGGGATACCATGCCCTTACCGCAACTATACAGATCGCAGACCCCATCAACAAGAATACTAAAGATCACAAACTTAGCATTACCACCCACAATCTAAACGGGCAATTTGTTCCTACCGAAGGGGTGCTTAAAATGTACAAACTTAAAGCCCCGAACAGGGTAATACGACCGCGACCATGGGCAGCTCCGGATTACAATGGATTTGAACAAGAGAAGTTTAACGAGCTCTTTCCACATGATGCCTTTGCCAATGATGATGACAGCTCCCAGTGGGAAAATGGGGAAATGGTATGGGAATATCCCTTTGACACAGGTAAATCCAAAGAAATTGGTTTGGCTTTCAGCAAAAAATGGAGTTCAGGAAAATATCGCATAGTGCTTACCACAAAGGATAAATTTGGTCAGGAAGTAAAGGACATTGCCTATACTACTCTGTATAGCACTGCTGATAAGACCCTAGCGGACAATCAACTTTTTCAGATAAAGACCGATAAACCTTCCTACACCATTGGAGACCAAGTAGTGCTTAGCATGGCTTCTGCTGCTAAAGACCTTACCGTTTCCCTCTTCTTGGAAAAGGACCGCAAAATTGTGGCTACCCATAAGATTAAGCTCAACAACAATTCTAAGACCTTAAGGATTCCAGTTTCCGAGGGTGATCTGGGAGGTTTTGCCATTACGTATAGTTTTTCGGCATTCAACTCCTTTCAAAATGGCAATATAGCCATCCCCGTACCTTATCCAAATACGGATCTACAAATTGAAACAGTGAGTTTCCGCAATAAAATTGAACCTGGATCGGATGAAACATGGTCGTTTAAAGTAAAGGGACCGAAGGGCAACGGACTAACCGCTGAAATTATGGCCGGTATGTACGACGCTTCCTTGGATGCCTTTAAACCACATGCTTGGAGTTTTAACCCCAACAAACAGGGAAACTACTATTCCAGCTTTTACAGTAACGCTTCCAAAAGTTACGGTGTGACCTCTTTTAATACTTATTCTGATTATGGAAATGACATTAGCTATGATTCCCAGCTCTACGATTCTTTTAATTGGTTTGGATTACATTTCGGTTATGGTCTACACCTTCGGGACCGAATGATGATGAAGAGCAATGGTCCAGCTGCTATGAGGGAAGAAGCAGAATCCATGGACGAACTAGTAACTGTGCCATACAGGACTCAAGAATCTAAAAACTCAACCGGAAATACACCAGCACCAATTGAAAAGGATACTAATAAACCCGGATTTGAAGACATTCAAATTCGGAAAAACCTGAAGGAAACTGCATTTTTCTTCCCTCAACTTCTGACGGATAAAGATGGAAATGTATCTTTTAGCTTTACCACTCCAGAGGCATTAACCAAATGGAAATTACAGTTATTGGCCCACACCAAGTCGCTTGAAAGCGCCACCACCACCATGGAAACCGTCACCCAAAAGGAATTGATGGCAATCCCTAACGCCCCACGTTTCTTACGCGAAGGGGACCAACTTACATTTAGCAGTAAAATTGCCAATCTAACAGATAAACTATTGACTGGAAAGGCAAAACTGGAATTGGTAGATGCCGTTACTGGAAAAGATATAGGGAAGGAGCTACTTTTCTCCAAAAACACCTCCTCCTTAGACCTGTCTACCAAAGAGTTTAAAGTAGATGGCAAGGGAAATACAGAAGTTTCTTGGACCATAAAAATACCTGAAGGGCTACAGGCAGTACAATACAAAATCATGGCCATCGCAGGAGATTACAGCGATGGAGAACAAAACATTCTCCCTGTGCTTAGCAATCGCACTTTGGTGACCGAAACCCTTCCCATGTGGATAAACGGCAATCAGACAAAGAACTTCACCTTGGAGAAGCTAAAAAATAGCAACTCCGCTACTCTAACGCAGCATCAATTGAGTCTGGAAATAACCTCCAATCCTGCTTGGTACGCAGTACAGGCACTACCGTATTTAATGGAATACCCCTACGATTGTAACGAACAGATTTTCTCCAGATATTATGCGAATAGCTTGGGCGCCCATATTGCCAATACCAATCCAAGGATACAGGAGGTATTTAAACAATGGGCCAATTCCGATGCTTTGTTGAGCAATTTGGAAAAAAACCAGGAATTAAAATCGATTTTGATCCAAGAAACCCCTTGGCTTAGGGATGCCCAATCTGAAACCGAGCAAAAGAAGCGCATTGCCCTGCTTTTTGACCTCAATAAATTGAAAAATGACCAGCAGAATTCCTTAAAAAAATTAGAACAGAACCAAATGAACTCGGGAGCATGGGCTTGGTTTAACGGAGGACCAGAAAATAGGTTTATCACCCAACATATAATTACTGGTCTTGGTCATCTCAACAAACTTACTTCCCCCAATAAAGTTGGAAATACCTCAGTTACAACACAAAATGAAAATCAAAGGATACAACCTATAATCACGAATGCCGTTGCCTACTTGGATTCAGAATTTATTGCCGAATATGAGAAGATGAAGAAATACACTACAGATATCAACAAGGACCATTTAAGCGTAACCCAAATTCATTACCTATATATGCGTAGCTTTTTTCCTGACTATAAAATGTCTGAAAAGGTTGCGGAAATCAAGGAATATTATCTGGGACAGGCAGAGCAATATTGGACCACTAAGAGTTTATATGCCAAAGGCTTGTTATCCCTCGTCTTATTTAGAAACAATAATGTAACGACCGCCAAAAAAATTATATCGGCTTTAGAGGAAAATAGCATTACCAATGATGAAATGGGGATGTATTGGAAAGAGAACGCTGCTACCTGGCATTGGCACCAAGCGCCTATAGAAACACAATCGCTCTTAATTGAGGCTTTCTCGGAAATAACTAATGACACCAAAAAAATAGACCTTTTAAAGCTGTGGCTATTAAAAAACAAACAGACCAGCCAGTGGAAAACTACCAAGGCTACCACAGACGCTGTCTATGCTCTTTTACTACAGGGAAGCGATTGGTTGTCGGTTTCCGAAAGCGTAGCTATTCTAGTTGGCGGTGAAAAAATAGACCCCATAAAACTTGAAAATGTAACGTTAGAAGCAGGTACCGGATATTTCAAAACTTCTTGGAACGGAACTGAGATTACTTCTGAAATGGCCGAGGTACAGCTCACCAAAAAATCGGAAGGTAGCGCTTGGGGCTCTTTAACTTGGCAGTATTTTGAGGATCTGGATAAAATAACATCTGCCGAAACCCCTTTAAAATTAAAAAAGAAAGTATTCCTTAAGCAGAATACGGCTACCGGGGAGGAACTTAGTGAAGTTAAGGTGAACACACAATTAAAGGTAGGTGACCTAGTACGGATCCGCATAGAATTACGATCGGACAGACCTATGGAATTTGTACATATGAAAGATATGAGAGCCTCTGGATTGGAGCCAATAAATATATTGTCCAAGTACAAATGGCAGGATGGAATGGGCTATTATGAGAGCGTAAAAGATGCTAGCGTTAATTTCTTTTTCGACTACTTACCTAAGGGAGTTTACATATTTGAATATGACCTCAGGGTAAATAATTCAGGCAATTTCAGTAATGGCATAACCACCATTCAAAGTATGTATGCACCCGAATTTAGCAGCCATAGCGAAGGTGTACGGATACAGGTGAAATAGAAAAAACTCTTATGATTATCTGATTGTTAACGATTTTTTTCTTAAATTAACCATAACCAACATAAAATAAAACAATTATGAATGCGACATTTTTTATAGGTCTAAGAATAGTTTTCGGTCTCTTTCTCATTGTTTTTGGGGCAAATAAATTTTTACATTTTATGCCAGCGGGTGAAATGTCGGAGGCTGCCATGAACTACTTTTCGGCATTGATGAGTACTAATACCATAAACATTATAGCTATAGTTGAAATTCTGTCTGGGATTTCCCTACTGCTCAACAAATACGCAGCCTTAATGATGCTGATCCTTATGATTATCTCCGTTAATGCTATATTGTTCCATGCGTTTTTAGAGCCGGGATCCATAGGTGGCGCATTGGTCCTGATAATATTGAATATTGTTATGCTGTACGCTTATAAGGACAGATATAAAGATATACTAAGGCCGTAATTAAACCTAAAGTACAGAAACCCAAAAAGCAGTTCGTTTAAACGAACTGCTTTTTGGGTTTCTGTATATTTTATAAAGGGGATTGCCCTGTAATAATCCACTTTATTTCCGTTGTTTGGGCGGATATTTTTCAAATGCCTTCTGCACTATTGCTCTAAGTTTTTCTTCTTTAATTTCAGGAGTACTGTTATCATTAAATGCACTAACGGTTACGGCCTGCCAGAAAAGTTCATCTTTTTGGCTATCTACAAAATCGAATCGAATTTCCCGTTCCATTTTTGCTGCACCAACTGGGATACCAACAGATAGTCCGCCCCCTACATTTCTACCAGAACCACCCAGCCCAACTCCTACGGTATTCTTTCTTGCCGCCTGAAAAGACCGCCCCACAATGGCCACATAAAAATCCGGTTCCTCGGATAACAACAAGCCCTTAGCTCTCATAGTAGAATCTATGGCCCTCATCAACCTACGGTTATCCAAATCGTTAAGACCTGTTTCCATGTCCGGATAATAATTGTAAGTAGAATAAGCAGAAAATTCTGTTTCGTTATCGTAATCGTACTGAACACGCACAGCACTGCAAGAGGATATAAATAGAAGTAGCAATAGGGGTAAGGCGAATTTCATTTGGGATGTTTTTATAAAAATAGTGAAAATTATTCTTCCCCTTTTTCATTATCTATAGAATTCGTTAAAGCGGAGGAGATGATCCCCGTGGGAATAGCGACAATTCCTAGACCGATCATCAATATGACAAAGGTAAACATCCTACCTCCTAAGGTAATGGGATAAACGTCCCCGTAACCTACGGTAGTCAAGGTAATTATGGCCCACCATAAACTATCGAAAATTGAGGCAAAATGCTCTGGCTGAACTTCATTTTCAAAGTAGTAAATACCAACTGCGGATAAATAAATTAGGATCAGTGTTACAAAAAGAAACAAGGTAATCTCTTCCTTTGCCGTTTTAATAGCGATGGAGAATCGGTTTATAGCCCTATTGTACCGCATCAGCTTTAAAATCCTAAATAACCTGAGAAAACGGAGCGCTCTTAGAGATCGCAGGTCTAGCCCCAAAGCCAAATAAAATGGCAAAATGGCCAACAGGTCAATTATTCCAAAAAAGCTAAATACAAATTTCAATTTTCGTTCGGACACAAATAATCGAAGCAGATACTCCACGCTAAATACCAACACGCAAAATATTTCGATTCCCCTAAGAATAATTTTGGTATCATCGCTAATACTTGGAACGGTTTCCATAGTAAACGCAACAATGGAAATCAATATAAGGGTTTGAATAAAAAAACCGAAATACCGACTTTTCGGTGTTTCATTTCCTTCTACCATATCCCTTAGATAATCCCTCATACGCTTAATTATTCAACATGGACCAGAGCTTATCCTTAAGTTCCACCAAGCCCAATTGGGCTACGGAGGAAATAAACATATAGGGAACATCCTTAAAATCCTTGTCTAGCTCTGCCCTCATTTCAGCAATGAGTTCCTCGTCTAGCATATCCGATTTTGAGATGACCACTAATCGGCTTTTATCCAAAAGTTCTGGGTTGTACCTTCGGAGTTCATCCAAAAGAATTTCGTATTCCTTGGTGATATCCTTACTATCTGCCGGGATTAAAAATAACAAAGTAGAGTTACGCTCTATATGCCTTAAAAAATAGTGACCCAATCCCTTTCCTTCAGCAGCACCTTCTATAATACCGGGAATATCAGCAATAACAAAACTTTTAAAATCCCTGTATTCCACAATTCCCAAATTGGGTTTAAGGGTGGTGAATTCGTAATCTGCTATTTTAGGTTTTGCGGAAGTAAGTACGGATAGTAAAGTGGATTTCCCTGCATTAGGAAAACCTACCAGACCAACATCGGCCAAAACCTTTAGTTCAAAAATAAGGTCTATTTCCAATCCATCAATTCCAGGTTGGGCGTATCTAGGGGTCTGATTGGTAGCTGTTCTAAAATGCCAATTACCACGACCTCCCATTCCTCCTTCCAATAGAATTTTTTCTTCTTGGTCATCGGTTATTTCAAAAAGCACTTCTTGTGTTTCCGAGTCCTTTATAACCGTACCCAAAGGCACATCTATATATACATCCTCTCCATCGGCACCGCTACTTCTATTTTTACTTCCGTGCCCACCATGTCCTGCCCTATAGGTACGCGTATATTTGAAACCCAATAAGGTCCATAAGTTTTTGTTACCACGAACGATAATATGTCCACCTCTACCACCATCACCCCCATCGGGACCTCCTTTGGTTATAAACTTTTCCCTATGCAAGTGTATAGATCCTTTTCCTCCCTTACCGGATTCTAGGTGCACTTTTACATAATCCACAAAATTTCCCTCAGTCATTTATTTTGTTTATTATTCTAACGACAATTATCAAAAACCGTAATATCATGCTACGGCAGATCTCCAATAGCCACGCACAACTACCCTAGACGGTAGGATTTCATGTGCAACTAATCGCTATTTAATTAATAAAGTCCACCTAATCCTTAGGTTTAGACCTCCTGCAGTTCTTCGATCACTTTGGCCAAACGACTGGTAATATCCTCAATGGAACCTATTCCGTTTACACTGTGAAATTTTCCTTGAATATCGTAATAGTCCTTTAAAGGAGCTGTTTTTTCATTGTATTCCTCAAATCGGTTACGGATCTTACCTTCATCTTGATCATCGGACCTACCACTGATCTTTCCACGCTCTAACAACCTATTTATCAAGATCTCATCATTTGCCTCTAGGGCGATAGTAGCATCAATTTTCATCTGCTTAGAAATCAAGAAATCATCTAAAGCCTTTGCTTGCGCGGTAGTCCTTGGAAAACCATCAAAAATAAATCCACTGGCCTCGGCATTCTTCTCTACTTCATCCTGCAGCATTTTAATGGTAACCTCATCGGGAACCAATTCCCCCTTATCTATATAGAGTTTCGCTAGTGTACCCAGCTCTGTTCCATTCTTGATATTGTACCTAAATACATCCCCTGTGGAAATGTGTTTTAGATTATATTTTTCTTTTAAAAATGAGGCCTGCGTACCCTTTCCAGCACCGGGTTTTCCAAACAAAACGAGGTTGATCATGTGTTTTTGGTTAAGTTGATATACTTCTTTTAAATTTCTTCCTAATTCGTTATAATCCAATCCATAACCAACAATAAACCTATCCTCGATCTTCATTCCAAAATAGTCAATATCGTACTCTCCATTATAGACTTCCGATTTGTAAAACATGGTAGCGATCTTAAATTCCTTTACGTTGGTAGCGGAAAATATATCGATCAATTTTTTAACCGTTCTACCAGTATCGATAATATCTTCCAAAATAATAACACTACGTCCCTCTATATTTTCAGGGACATCCAATAAAGTTTCCACGATCCCTGTTGAGGTAAGCCCCTGATACGAACTTAATTTTACAAATGAGACCTCACATGGGTGTTGATATGCTTTAAGAAAGTCGGACACGAACATAAAAGACCCATTAAGGACCCCTACAAAAATGGGAACTTCCCCTTTATAGTCCTCTGCTATGGCATCTGCCACCTTTTTAATTGCGGACAGAATTTCGCCCTCGCTTATAAAAGGCTTAAAATATTTATCGTGAAGCTTTATCAATGCTATTGATTTTATAACAAATTTAAGATGCCAAATATACCACTTTGATTTCTCTTTTTTGCCCGTCCGCGTCTAGTTTCTAAGATTTAACTGTATTTTTGTGCCTAAAATACCATCTTTCATAAATAATTACTAGCGAAACATTTCTAATGAACTATTTTTCTTCTGATTTTAAATTGGGAATTCTTGGTGGCGGACAGTTGGGCAAGATGATGTTGTATGAGACCCGAAAATTTGATATCCACACCAAGGTAATGGATCCATCTCCCGATGCTCCATCCAGAATTGCCTGCGACGAATTTATCGAAGGAGATTTAATGGACTACGATGCGGTCTACAACCTTGGAAAAAAGGTAGATGTCCTCACCATTGAAATTGAAAATGTAAACTTAAGTGCTCTGATAAAATTAGAGGAAGAGGGATTAAAAGTATATCCCCCTACCCGCACCCTGCGCATTATCCAGAATAAAGCAAAACAAAAATTATTCTATGTGGACAATAATATTCCCACGGCCGATTTTCAACGTTTTGCATACAAAAGCGAGATAGAGGACAGCATAGATAACGGGGGAGTAAAATTTCCATTTATTTGGAAGGCAGCACAATTTGGCTATGACGGTCAGGGAGTAAAGGTGGTCCGTAAGATGGAAGATTTGAAGGACCTACCTTCCGGTGAATGTATCACGGAAGTATTAGTGCCCTTTAAAAATGAACTTGCTGTTATAGTTGCCCGAAGCGCCAATGGCGAAGTAAGGACCTATCCCGTAGTAGAAATGGAATTCCACCCAGAGGCCAATCAGGTAGAATACGTTATATGTCCAGCACGCATCTCAGATTCAGTAGCCAAAAAAGCTATTGAAATAGCGCTAAAGGTCTCGGACAAAATGGAACATGTGGGTATTTTGGCGGTAGAAATGTTCCAGACCCAAGACGATCAGATCTTAGTAAACGAAGTTGCCCCAAGACCACACAACAGCGGCCATTACAGTATTGAAGCTAGTTATACCAATCAGTTTGAACAACATATTCGCGCTATTCTAAACCTACCCCTAGGCAATACAGAAAGCAAGCTAGCAGGCATTATGGTAAATTTGGTAGGAGCTGAAGGGCATACCGGCAATGTAGTGTACCAAAACATGGAGGAAATTCTTAGGTTAGACGGAGTTACCCCCCATATCTATGGAAAAAAACAAACTAGACCTTTTCGGAAAATGGGGCATGTCTCCATCGTTAACAACGATATAGACAAGGCTAGGCAGATAGCGGAACTAGTGAAAAATACAATTAAAGTGATCAGCCAATAAGTATCGGCAAATAAGCAATCTTCAATATTATGAGTAAAGTAGCAGTAGTTATGGGAAGTACCAGTGACCTCCCTGTAATGCAGGAAGCCATTGATATATTAAGGGGGTTTGACATTGAGGTTGATGTGGACATTGTTTCTGCACATCGCACCCCGGAAAAATTATTCGAATTTAGTAAAAACGCCCATATAAAAGGGTATTCTGTAATCATAGCTGGTGCTGGTGGCGCAGCCCATTTACCCGGAATGGTGGCTTCTATGTCGCCTTTACCTGTAATTGGCGTACCTGTAAAGAGCAGTAATTCTATTGACGGCTGGGATTCCGTACTCTCAATCCTGCAAATGCCAGGAGGAGTGCCGGTTGCCACAGTTGCTCTTAATGGCGCCAAAAATGCAGGGATATTGGCAGCTCAAATCATCGGGAGTTCTGACAAATGCATATTGGACAAGATTATCTTATACAAGGAAGGCCTAAAGCTAAAGGTGATTGAAGGTGCTAAATTGGTTCGCGGAGAAAAGTAATCGCAACCAAGCAACTGGGTTGCTGCGTACACTAGTAAAAAATTAAGGAATTGACCATGGGTAGCTGGCAGTTCCTACCTACGAACAACCACCCATATACTGACCATTGAAATCAAAATAGTTGCCTATGTAATTGCATTAGGAGGCTAATAACAACGCCCATTATTTTACAAGTTCAACAAAAAAAGAAATTTTTCATCCTATGATCAATCCTTTATTATCCCCATTTGATACGGCACCATTTTCCAAAATAAGGAACGAGCACTTTAAGCCTGCAATTTTACAGGCCATAGAAGATGCCAGAAAAGAAATCGATGCCATTGCCGAATCCACAGAGCAACTTACCTTTGAGAATACCATTGCTGCTCTCGACTTTTCAGGACAACAATTGGACCGCGTCACCAGTGTGTTTTTTAATCTCAATTCGGCGGAAACCAATGCCGAAATTCAGAAAATAGCTCAGGAAATATCACCATTACTATCAGAATTCAGCAATGACATCACCCTTAACCAAGACCTATTTAAAAAGGTAAAAGCAGTCTACAACCAAAAGGACCAACTAGAGCTCACTCCTGAAGAGCACACCTTATTGGACAAAAAATACAAGGGTTTTAGTAGGAACGGCGCCAATTTACCAGAAGACAAAAAGAAACGTTTACGGGAGATCGATACGGAACTCTCCAGACTGAAATTGCAGTTTGGCGAAAATGTTTTGGCGGAGACCAACAAATACGAAATGCACCTCACTAAGGAGTCCGACTTGGATGGACTCCCTGACGGAGAAAAGGAGGCCGCGGCACATTTGGCAAAAACCAAAGATAAAACCGGATGGGTAATCACTTTAGATTACCCAAGCTATATCCCTTTCATGAAATATGCCTCCAATAGGAATTTGCGAAAGGAACTTTCCTTAGCTTTTGGCAGCAAGGGATTCCATAAGAATGAATTGGACAATCAGGAGAATATCCTCAACATAACCAGACTCAGGTATGAAAGGGCGGTGTTACTGGGATATAAATCTCATGCCCATTATGTTTTGGAGGAGCGCATGGCCGAAACTCCTGAAAAAGTAGCCGAATTCCTCGATGAATTGCAAACCATGGCCAAGCCAGCCGCCAAACGGGAATTTTTACAATTGGAGGATTTTGCCAAGGAACTGGACAATATAGACCGATTGGAAAAATGGGACAGCGCCTATTATTCCGAAAAATTGAAACAAAAACTTTTTGATTTGGACGATGAAAAGCTAAAGCCCTTTTTTAAATTGGAAAATGTTATTGCAGGAGTCTTTAAGGTTGCCGAAAAATTATTCGGACTGCAATTTGAAGAAGTTTTTGATGTTGAAAAGTATCACCCAGATGTAAAAACCTACCGCATCTACGATGGGGATAATACTATGGTATCCCTATTTTATGCCGACTTTCACCCTAGACCAGGGAAAAGGGGAGGCGCATGGATGACCTCCTATAAATCCCAATACATACACCATGGAAAAAATGTACGCCCACATATCTCCAATGTCTGTAATTTCACCAAACCCACAGCCTCAAAGCCGTCGCTACTTACCTTTAACGAGGTAACCACTTTGTTCCATGAATTTGGGCACGCTTTACACGGGATGCTAGCCAATACGATCTACCCTGGACTTTCAGGAACCTCTGTATACTGGGACTTTGTAGAATTACCGAGCCAGATCTTAGAAAACTGGTGCTACGAAAAAGAAGCTTTAGAACTTTTTGCCACCCACTATAAAACCGGGGAAACTATACCCATGGAATACGTGACAAAGATAAAGGAATCGGCCACCTTCCAAGAAGGGATGGCTACCATGCGACAATTGAGTTTTGGCATGCTAGATATGTCTTGGCATGCAGCAGATCCCACTGGGATTACCGATGTGAAAGCTCAAGAATTAAAAGCATTTAAAGATACAGACCTTTTTCCAGACGTTTCGGAAACCTGTATGAGCACTTCATTTTCTCATATTTTTCAAGGAGGATATTCTTCTGGCTATTACAGCTATAAATGGGCAGAAGTATTGGATGCAGATGCTTTTGCCTATTTTAAGGAGAACGGAATTTTCAATACGGAAATCGCCAATAAATTTAAGGATAACATCCTCTCCAAAGGCGGGACAGAAAATCCTATGGAACTCTATAAGAGATTTAGGGGCAGCGAACCTAAACTGGAACCGCTATTGGAAAGAGCAGGACTTTTAGCAAAATAGCCTATTCAGCAATAAAGAGAACAGCAACCTTGAAAACGGTATCGTGAAAATTTCACAAAAGAACAATACGGATCAAAAAGATCCAAACTTATAATATGCCCAAAATTTCAAGACAAAAGGGGCTATCAACTACTAAAGCTCCATGTGTCCAATGAGAATATCCCTCACCTAGCACATGGATTTTTTATTCTTTTGCCTTCCAGGTATCATAGCCTCCAGAGAGATTAACCACTTTAGAATACCCCATAGCCTGTAACTTTTCTTGTGCTTTGGTACTACGACCGCCTACTTTGCAGTATACATAAATGATTTTATCTCTATCTATACCCTTAAACTTATCTGCAAAATCGGAAGCCAACCAATTTATGTTTATGGAATTATCCAAGTGTCCAGCACTAAATTCCTCAGGGGTTCTAACATCTATAAGAACTGCATTTTCATCAAGCAACTCTTGGTTAAATTGGCTTATGGGTAAATCGCCTTTTACTTCTTGTACACAGCCTGTGAACAGGCCAACTACTATTAACCAAACAAATACGAATCTCATAACAAGTAAATTTGTTTCAAAAATAAGCAATCCAAGTCAAAAAAAAATCACTTACTTTGAATGTACAAAAAATATGACGAAGCAATTATTAAATCCAGACACTTGGGTAGATAGTTATTCCGACTATCTATTCAATTATGCGGTAACCCGGGTAAACGATGCGGAAATAGCCAAGGACTTAGTTCAGGAAACTTTTTTCGCAGGATTAAAGTCGGCTAAAAATTTTAAAGGGGAGGCCGCTGAGCGCACTTGGCTGATCTCTATTTTAAAACGCAAAGTAATTGACCACTATCGCAAGATAAACTCAAAGAAAGCAAAATCTATGATCCGTATTTCCCAAAACAGGGATACGGAGACCGACGGCAATTTTTTGGAGCAACAGGTTGCAGATCCTGTAAGTCTTTTAGAGAACAGCGAAATAGAAAATGAGGAATTGGGAATGGCAATCTATGAATGTATCAGCAAACTCCCCAAGAAACAGGCTTTGGCCTTTACCTTAAAAACCATAAACGGCTTAAGCACCGAAGAGGTGTGTAAGGAGCTAAATATAAATCCGTCTAATTTATGGGTAATCCTTCACAGAGCAAGGACCGCACTAATGGATTGCTTAAACACTAATTGGTTCAAAATATGAGGAATTGCAAGGAGGCTGAAATTATATGTACCAAAATACAGTACAAGGAAGCCACACTATTTGAAAAAATACGGATTAGGATTCATTTATTAATGTGTCGCACCTGCAAAACATTCATAAAAAAGAACACTAAGCTCACCTCACTTTGCGACCAGGCCAACCTAAGGACGCTTCCGCTGGAAGAAAAGGAAAGGTTAAAAAAAGCCCTAAGCGAAAGTAGATAAGAAATGCCCGATTACCAATACGGATCCCCACCAAAAAATTGGAATTGCTTCTACCCAAAATGAAGAAAAATATTTGGATTGAATCTTCTTTGTCCTATAGATCATTAGCCATAAAATAAGAAACAAAAACCCCTTACTAATGACATCCAAATAAGTGATGTCATCCTTTAAAAAAGTGCACATAAAAAATAGCAAGGAACCAAAGGCACCTAATAATTTAGAATTTATAAAACCAAAGCGTTGTGGCAAGGTATTAAGCCGCAAATCATCGTACTTTAAGTCTCTAATCTCAAAAGGCACCATTAAGACCAGCACCATTATAAACCGTTGAATTCCTTCAATAATTACATCCCAACGAATAGGCTTATCTGCAGACATCACTGGTAGCAACACCGTTGATCCCGCCCACACCAAGGCTACAATGAATATCTTAAATCCGCCCAAGCTCCTAAGATTCTTTGCACGGGGGAGCATGGGAACAGCGTACAACCCAGTCAATAATGACAAGAAAACAATACCCACCCAAGCACTAAGCGTAATGTAAAACGCATGGTATAACGCAAAGGCGCCGGCAATAAAGCTAACGAATTGTATATACCTATGGTAGGTACTGGACACCAGAATATACTTCTTGGCCTCTACTCCATATTTAACGAAATTGTAGCAAACTATAGTGCCAAAAAACACCAAAAAGGAAAAGTTATGGTCTCTGGTAATTCCAAAAAAAACACCGGTAACCTCGATCAACGCAAAAACCGCCAATGCCGTATGGATACTGGCATCCAGATAAAACTCGAACAAGCGTTTTAAATAATACATAAGTCAATTTGCAACAAACTGTTTATAAGTCGCTTGGTCGGTTAAAAACTTTAAAGGAGATCCTAATTAAACCTACAAAATAATTATAAATAATGAGTACTTTTGCACACCATTATTTTTAGATAAAATACTCAAACTATGAGGACAGACGTATTTGCCTTACGCCACATTGGCATTGAAGAAGAAGATCTTCAACAGATGTTAGCAACCATAAAAGTAGAAACTCTAGACGAATTAATTACAGAAACCATCCCCGATGATATTAGACTAAGGCAGCCACTAGTACTGGACCCACCTATGAGCGAACACGAGTACTTGTCGCACATCCAGGAACTATCGGAAAAAAATAAAATTTTCAAATCCTATATAGGCCTTGGGTACCATGAGGGTCTAACCCCTTCGGTCATTAAAAGAAACATTCTAGAAAACCCAGGTTGGTATACCGCCTACACCCCATATCAAGCAGAAATTGCCCAAGGACGTTTAGAGGCCTTGTTAAATTTCCAGACCATGGTGGTAGATTTAACAGGGATGGAACTGGCCAATGCTTCCCTTTTGGACGAAAGTACGGCAGCTGCAGAAGCAATGGCCATGCTCTATGAATTACGCTCTAGGGAGCAAAAGAAAAACAATGTGTTGAAATTTTTCGTTTCAGAGGAAATTTTACCACAGACCCTTTCCTTACTAAAAACAAGATCGGCCCCCTTAGGAATTGAATTAACGATTGGCAACCACGAAGATTTTACTTTTGGCGAGGATTTCTACGGCGCCCTTCTTCAATATCCAGGCAAAAATGGTCAGGTACACGATTTTGCACCATTTGTGGTAAAAGCTTCAGAAAATAATATAAAAACAGCAGTAGCAGCAGACCTATTAAGTCTTGTTATGTTAACCCCTCCGGGCGAATTTGGCGCCGATGTGGTAGTGGGTACTACACAGCGATTTGGTATTCCATTAGGCTATGGTGGTCCCCATGCTGCATATTTTGCCACCAAGGAGGAATATAAAAGAAGTATTCCCGGCAGAATTATTGGCGTCACCAAGGATACCGACGGCAAAACCGCCCTAAGAATGGCATTGCAGACCAGGGAACAACATATAAAAAGAGATAAAGCTACTTCCAATATCTGTACTGCCCAAGTACTTTTAGCTGTAATGGCAGGAATGTACGCAGTGTACCATGGCCCCAAAGGACTAGAATACATTGCCAACAAGGTACATTCCTCAGCCACTACCTTAGCGCAAAGCTTGGAGAAATTAGGTGTTTCCCAGATCAATTCCTCTTATTTTGACACCTTGATGGTAAACGCGGATGCTGAAAAAGTAAAAGCAATCGCCGAAAAACAAGGAGTGAATTTTAATTATATTGATGGTAATACCATAAGTATCTCACTAAACGAGGCAACCTCTTTAAAGGATTTACAGGCAATAACTGCAATTTTCGCAGAAGCATTAGATAAAGAAGAGAACACCATTGTGGCATTAAATTCCACCTCGGCCATCCTCCCATCAGTTAAGAGAAACTCCCCGTTTTTAGCCAATTCGGTTTTCAACTCCTATCATTCTGAAACGGAGTTGATGCGATACATAAAGAAATTGGAAAGAAAGGATTTGGCATTGAACCATTCCATGATTTCCTTGGGATCCTGTACCATGAAATTGAATGCAGCCTCAGAAATGCTTCCTCTTAGCATGGCACGCTGGGCCAATATACATCCTTTTGCGCCAATAGATCAGGCGGAAGGATATCAAATAATGCTAAAAGAATTAGAGAAGGACCTAAATATAATCACCGGATTTGCCGGCACCTCCCTACAACCCAATTCTGGGGCACAAGGCGAATATGCTGGACTAATGGTAATTAGGGCCTATCATGAATCTAGAAAAGAGGGACATAGAAACATATGCCTAATCCCAGCCTCAGCGCATGGAACCAATCCGGCTTCGGCAGTTATGGCGGGAATGAAGGTAGTGGTGACTAAAACCGACGATAACGGCAATATTGATGTAAGTGATTTGGCTGAAAAAGCCATTTTGCACAAAGACAACCTTGCCGCCTTAATGGTGACTTATCCATCTACCCATGGGGTTTTTGAATCGTCTATAAAAGAAATCACCAAATTGATCCATGACAATGGCGGACAAGTTTATATGGACGGTGCCAATATGAATGCCCAAGTAGGGCTCACCAACCCTGCAACCATTGGCGCAGATGTTTGTCATTTAAACCTTCACAAAACCTTTGCCATTCCTCACGGGGGAGGTGGTCCTGGTGTTGGCCCAATTTGCGTAGCAGAGCAATTGGTTCCATTTTTACCTGGAAACCCTGTAATTAAAACAGGAGGAAAGAATGCTATAACAGCAATATCTGCTGCACCTTGGGGAAGCTCCTTGGTATGTCTTATTTCTTACGGATATATAAAAATGTTAGGAGAAAGTGGACTTACCCAATCCACAAGGACCGCTATCTTAAATGCAAATTATATAAAAAATAAATTAAGTGGAAAGTTCGAGGTTCTTTACACTGGAGAAAGAGGAAGAGCTGCCCATGAAATGATTATTGACTGTCGCCCTTTTAAGCAAAAAGGCATTGAAGTATCCGATATAGCCAAAAGATTAATGGATTACGGCTTCCATGCTCCAACCGTTTCCTTCCCTGTAGCTGGAACCTTAATGATAGAGCCCACGGAAAGTGAAAGCCTCGCAGAATTGGACCGGTTTTGTGGCGCAATGCACGCAATTAGGGAAGAAATAGATGAGGCATTGATCGATGACAACAACAATCCCCTTAAAAACGCTCCACATACTTTGGAAATGGTTACTTCGGACAACTGGGAATTCCCTTATAGTAGACAAAAAGCTGCTTTTCCACTTCCTTATATCATGGAAAACAAATTTTGGCCATCCGTAAGGCGCGTGGACGAAACCTATGGAGACCGTAATTTAATCTGTACCTGCGCTCCAATAGAGGCCTATATGGACGCGTAGAAACATCAGCAAATCAACTAGTTAGCAGCCTTTTACATAAATTTAAAAGGCTGTTTTCCTTTACAACTATCAATGAACGTCATGCTTGGACATCGTAAGCAATTTTATGCCGAAAGAATAGACCTGACCCATTGTATTATATTTAAAATAAAAAATGAGTAACCTATTATGAAAATTGGAATTACAGGAACTGGTTCTTACTTACCATCAGTAGTAACCAAAAACGTAGATTTTCTAGAACATGAATTTTTAAATGATGATGGCACTTCATTTAATCATTCCAATGAAGTTATTATTCAAAAATTTAGGAGCATTACTGGTATAGAGGAGCGCCGTTATGCAACCAAAGATATAAACACTTCCAATATGGCCTTCTTTGCGGCTGAAAAAGCCATTGCCGATGCTGGCATTGATAAGGAAGAATTGGATTACATCATTTTCGCCCATAATTTCGGCGATGTTTCCGAGGGTAAAAGTCAAGGGGACACCTTACCCAGCTTGGCAACCAGGGTGAAGCACCAATTAAAAATAAACAATCCAAAATGTGTGGCATATGACCTCATGTTTGGCTGTCCAGGCTGGCTAGAAGGAGTAATTCAGGCAAATGCATTTATAAAAAGTGGGATTGCTAAAAAATGCCTTGTTATTGGGGCAGAAACACTATCTAGGGTTGTTGACAAGCATGACCGCGATTCCATGATCTACTCGGACGGAGCCGGAGCCACCATAGTAGAATCAAGAGAGGATAATGGCCAAATATTAGCTCACAATAGTGCCACTTATGCCAATGGGGAAGCGTATTTCCTTTTCTTTGGTGATTCTTTTTCCAAGCAGGTCGATGAAGACCACAGGTACATAAAAATGTACGGGAGAAAAATTTATGAATTTGCTATCACCAATGTCCCTCTAGCCATGAAAGAATGCTTGGACCAGAGCGGAGTTGCCATATCGGAGGTAAATAAAATTTTTATCCACCAGGCGAATGAAAAAATGGACGAAGCTATTATCAAGCGATTTTACAAACTATACAATCAGGAAATGCCAAAAGGCATTATGCCAATGACTATAGCTAAACTGGGAAATAGTTCGGTGGCCACAATACCTACTTTATTCGATATGGTAAAAAAAGGAAAAGTAGAAAATCAATCTATTTCCAAAGGAGATGTTGTTATCTTTGCCAGCGTTGGCGCTGGAATGAATGTAAATGCCATCGTTTACAGAGTATAATAGCAACGAGTCCATGTACGAGAAAACTTTTCCGAATAAACGTTTTAAAAATACGCTTGACTTTCTTAAAAAACACATATCTCCAGATCAAACGATCTTGGACCTTGGTGTAGAAAACCCGTTCTCTAGAATCATGAAAGAGAACGGTTATAGCGTATCCAATACTAAAGGGGAGGATTTAGATTTGGATTACACCTCTGTTCAAAAAAGTTCTGCCGAGGTGGTCACTGCCTTCGAAATATTTGAACACTTAATTGCTCCATACAACATTCTAACGGAAATAAAAAGTAATAAATTAGTGGCTAGTATCCCGTTACGTTTATGGTTTTCACCAGCCTACCGCAGTAAAACCGACGCTTGGGATAGGCATTTCCATGAATTTGAGCCATGGCAGTTTGATTGGCTATTGGAAAAAGCTGGATGGGAAGTTAAAGATAGTGCCAAATGGACTAATCCTGTTAAAAAACTAGGCATTAGACCATTGCTTAGAAGCTTTACCCCGCGTTATTACATAGTCTATGCAGAGCGGAAAATACACGCTAACAACAATTCCAAATAAAGGGATTTCCACCCCTTGAAAGAGCCAGGTGATCCACAATTGTATTTTGTATTTTAGAGGCTGTTTAAAATAAACGATGAAATACCAAATTATCATCCCAGCCCACAATGAGGGCAATTTCCTTTCGGACAACTTGCAATCCGTAGCAAACCAAAGCTTAACACCTTTTAGAGTGGTGGTAGTAAATGACCATTCTACGGACAATACGGAAAGTGTAATAGACCACTTCACCTCCAAATATCCCTTTATCACCAAGCTGAACACTACTTCCTCCGAGGAGCATATGCCGGGAAGCAAAGTAATTAATGCCTTTAACAAAGGCTTGGAGATAATTGATCTTGACTATGATTTCTTAGTGAAATTAGATGCAGACACCATACTGCCATCTGATTACTTTAAAAAAATTGCCGAAATTTTTCACCTTAATCCAAAGGCTGGAATTGCCGGAGGGTTTATTTATGAGCAGGATAAAAGCGGGGAATGGATTTTAAATCACCCCATGGATAAAGATCACGTTCGCGGAGCCTTTAAGGCGTATTCCAAAACTTGTTTTAAAGCTATTGGTGGACTTAAAAACGCAATGGGATGGGATACAGTAGATGAGTTACTTGCGCAGTACTATTCCTTTGAAATACACACTGAAGATAGCTTGGCGGTTAAACACCTTCGCCCCCTAGGAAAAGGATACAACCAAAAAGCGAGATTACTACAGGGAAAAGCCATGTACACCATGAGGTACGGGCTGATAATTAGCTTTATCGCCTCCATTAAAATGGCCTTCAAGCACCATAAGCCTAAAGTATTCTGGGATAATATGCGGGGATTTTTAAAAGCAAAAAAAGAAAAGTCACCCTTTTTAGTAAATACAGCCGAAGGTAAATTTATTCGCCAGTTGCGTTGGAAAAAAATAAGGGCCAAACTTTTCTAAGAAGAAATGCTTGGCCCTTACTAAAACAATATTTTGACTATTCTAACACCTCAACTATAGGTGCTCCAGTTGTCCCTGAAGGAAATGCCATCCCCAAAAGAGCTGAAATGGTCGGGGCAATATCAGGAATTTCAGTCCTGTTTACCGTACTCCCTTTTTTAATCCCTTTTCCAAAGAACAATAAAGGAGAATGAGTATCGTATATCCACGGAGACCCATGGGTAGATCCTGTTTTATTATAACTAATAGCAGATGGATCATAAACGATAAGGATGTCGCCAGAACGTTTCTGATTGTACCCATTCTGTATAATATTGGAAATTCCCTTGGTATAATTATTTTGCCACATCTGATTGGCGGTATATATCTTATAAATTCCTTCGTACAGTATTAGTTCTTGAGCAATATTATTTTGAATCTCAGCAAGGTCTATATCCAAATTATTCACCACCTTATGATCCAAGAATATCTGATTGTTAGAAATGTTTTTAATGATTTCCGTAGATCCAAAAGTATATTTAAGATAATCGTTTAGCTTATTCTTTATGTCTGTTAACGACAAATAGTTTGCCGGTATTTTCTGATCCTTCAAATAGGCCGGCACATGAACCGCTGCGTGGTCTGCAGTAAGAAAAACAGTGTATTCCCCTACTCCAACCTTCTCATCCAATCTTTTAAATAGGCGCTCTAAATCTTGGTCCAAACGCATATAAGTATCTTGTATCTCCTTGGAATTAACACCCCATTTATGCCCTACATAATCCGTACTTGAGTAACTCACCGCAAGGAAATCCGTGATATTATCCTCTCCCAAGGATTCCTTGTCTAACGCAGCCAATGCAAAATCGGTAGTCAGACTGTTTCCATAGGGCGTGTTGGCAAGTATGCTATATTGGTCATTATCATCCCACAAAGCCTCTAGGTCATATGGGAAAGTAGCCGAAGCCTTCCCTTTAAATAAGCCTTCATAATTATTCTTATCCGATCCGCTTTCTGCATAGGTATTGATATCCTTTAGGGTAGTCCATGGCTTTTTGTACGCATCTACACTTCTTTTGGTATTGAAATCCTTTACCCAAGTAGGCAATTCATCCATATAATACGTACTTGTTATCCAATTGCCCTCATCGCCACCTTTAAACCAGTAGGCTGCATTAGCAGAATGACCTCCAGGTAAAACAGCACCCCTATCTTTTATAGCAACTGCAATTACTTTCCCTTGCATTTGGGTATGCAATCGCAATTGATCTGTCATGGTAGTAGATTGCATCCTATGGGGAGACATTTTCCCCGAGTCGGAGGCGGTACCCACAGAGTTATAGGAATCATCTCCTGCACAGTATACACTTTTATCATCAAATTTATCGTACCAATCATTTCCTATTATACCATGTACAGAAGGGGAAGTACCGGTATACACAGATGCATGCCCCGGGCCAGTGTAGGTTGGCGCATAATTGAAATGATTGTTTTTACAGTTAAAACCGTCATTCACCATTCGTTTAAATCCACCTTCCCCATAGCGATCCCAAAAACGGGTAAGATAATCATACCTCATTTGATCCACTACGATACCAACTACCAGTTTTGGAGTAGCAGCAATCTCTTTAGTCTCACTAATCTCTATTTTATTCCGAGATTTCCTTTGGGCATGCAAAGGAACGCTGGCATAACCAAGGAATACCAACAAAAACAATACTAATACACTTCTTTTTATCATTATTATAAATTTTATGAAACTCAAAAATATAGAATTTAAACCTTTATACCTCAATTGAAGGTTAAATGATTCTTAATATTGTTATTTTTACATTTGCAAGCATATTTATATTGAATGAACTACTTAGCATCGATTGGCAGCTATTTTATTATGATCAGGGAGGTTTTTAAAAAACCCACAAAATGGTCTGTAATGAAAAAGTTGATCTTAAAGGAAATTGACGAACTTATTTATGGATCCCTCGGCATAATAATTTTTATCTCGTTTTTCATAGGTGGTGTTGTAGCAATACAGACCGCTCTAAACATTACCAATCCATTAATACCCAGAAACCTTATCGGTTTTGCCACCAGGCAATCGGTTATATTGGAATTTGCACCGACTTTCACCTCTATTATTATGGCGGGGAAAGTGGGGTCTTATATCACTTCTAGTATTGGAACGATGCGGGTAACGGAACAAATTGATGCTCTGGAGATCATGGGAGTCAATTCTTTAAACTATTTAGTCTTTCCGAAAATTATTGCCATGCTATTCTATCCTTTTGTAATAGCCATTGCTATGTACGTAGGTATTTTTGGAGGCTGGGTAGCTGGAGTTTTCGGCGGATTTAGTTCCAGTGCCGACTTTGTAGAAGGACTACAATTAGATTTTATTCCATTTCACATCACTTATTCCTTTTTAAAATCGATTGTTTTTGCACTCGTCATTGCCACCATACCCTCTTTCCATGGGTATTATATGAAAGGTGGAGCCTTGGAAGTAGGGAAAGCGAGTACTACTTCCTTTGTATGGACCAGTGTAGTTATTATTATTTTCAACTATGTGCTAACACAATTACTATTGGGCTAATGATAGAAGTAAACAACATCCATAAATCTTTTGATGACTCCCATGTATTAAAAGGGATCAGTTCTAATTTTGAGAAGGGCAAGACCAATTTAATCATCGGCCAAAGTGGGTCTGGTAAAACTGTATTTATAAAATGCTTACTCGGCCTCTTTAGTACAGATAAGGGCACTATTAGTTATGATGGAAAAATCTATTCCGACTTAACGGGAGACGAACAGCGAGATCTTAGGCAAGAGATGGGCATGGTATTCCAGGGTAGCGCTTTATTCGATTCTATGACCGTAGAGGGCAATGTTATGTTTCCATTAACCATGTTTACCAAACAATCCAAATCAGAAATGCAGGACCGGGCAGATTTTGTATTAAAAAGGGTAAACCTTTTGGATGCCCATAAAAAATTTCCTTCTGAAATATCTGGGGGAATGCAAAAAAGGGTAGCCATTGCAAGGGCCATAGTGATGAACCCCAAATATTTGTTTTGCGATGAACCCAATTCTGGATTGGATCCCAAGACAGCAATACTGATCGACAATCTGATCCATGAAATAACCCAGGAATACGACATTACCACGGTGATCAATACTCATGATATGAACTCCGTTATGGAAATAGGCGAAAAGATAATTTTCCTAAAGAACGGACTCAAAGAATGGGAAGGCAGCAATAAGGAGATTTTTAAAACAGATAACGAGGCGGTAACAGACTTTGTCTATTCCTCGGAACTCTTTAAAAAGGTGCGCCAGATGTATATAGAAGAAAGAAATTAAATTTTTTCTTCCCTTACCTGAATTTTAGCATTCTTTAATCTTAATCGCAACCAGTCAGTTAATTTTTGGGTGTCCTTTGTTTTTTGATGGCTAGACAGTCCTTTTTTCCATTGCACATTAAAAACGGGGATGGTATCTAACTTACTAAAATCGGTCGTAATAGTATAGGCAAAACCCAAATTACTCAAATTCTCATAATTGGTCTTTGCCTCTGCACTAATTTCTTGAAAAGGGATTTGTTGGGCAGCAATTTTACTCATTTTCCCCACCTCTTCTTTTAGGACCTGTATTTGTTGTTCCTTACTTAAGAGTTCAGCTTTTTTAGTTTCGTACAGTTCGTTTACGTACTTCATTTGATCCAATTCCAAATTCTTGGAACCTTGTACAATTTTTAATTCCACGTTCCGCAACTTAACATAATTGTTCTTTTGCGTATTCCAAGTAGCTACGACATTATCCGGGATAGATTCACTGCCCATAAACACCAATTCTATATAGCCATCTTTCCCATGCGCGTACGCAATATCCGTTAGGTTATCTAGGTATCTACCTTCCCCAGGTAATTCATAGGGCTTAATATTATTGGCAATAAACTGCTTGGCTTCCTTTCTGAAAAGCGATTCCTGAAAGACATCATAAAAGGTAAATCCTGCTGGAATCATAACTAAAATAGCAACTATAGAGGCCATTCTTGCAATAAACCTTCGGCGTTGAGAATTGGCATACCGCACCATAGGGAAGCGCAACACTTTTATCACCAGGAAGGTCGCCAAACCAATAAAAATGGTATTTATTGTAAAGAGGTACATTGCTCCTGTAGCATACCCAAAATTACCAATGGCCAATCCAAAACCTACGGTACATAATGGAGGCATTAAAGCGGTGGCAATTGCAACACCAAAGATCACACTGGCAATGGTCCCTTTTTTTGCTCTGGCAATCACTAGGGCAAGGCCACCAAAAAAGGCAATAAGCACATCCCTAATGTCTGGTGCCGTACGAGCTAGTAGCTCCGATGATTCATCGCGCAATGGAAAAAAGTAGAAGAACAAGAACGCAGTAAAAACACTGAGCACCACCATGACTGCGAAATTCTTTAACGATCGCCTTAAGGTATCAATATCATTGGTAGCCAAAGAAAGCCCCACACCTAAAATAGGTCCCATAAGGGGAGAGATTAACATCGCACCTATTACCACTGCTGTACTATTGGCATTCAGCCCCACAGATGCTATAAAAATAGAGCAGATCAAAATCCATGACGTATGTCCCTTAAAGGGTATATCAGCAATAATGGACGCTTTGGTAGCCTCTTGATCAGTATTGTCACGAATATCTAATAAATCCTTCAAGAATACCCCGACCCCTCCTAAAAGGCCTTTAAAATCTCTCTTGATATTCTCTGGGTTTCCATTAGAAAACCCCTTATCGTCCTTTTTCTTTAAATTTTCTTCCATCTTTACGCAAACTGATCACCAAACTGATCTTTAACCTTTGTAAGTACTTTTTTAATTTCCTGTTCCTTAGATTTCGGATATATTAGCAACACCTCTTTTTTATCCACAATTATGTAATCGTTTAATCCATCTACAACAACAATTTTCTCTTTTGGGGCACGAATGATATTGCCGTTGGCATTCACGCTTAGCACTCTAGCATTCACCACAGCGTTGTTGTCATCATCTTTATCCAACTTATCGTATAAGGACCCCCAGGTCCCCAAATCGCTCCAATCAAATGAGGCCGGTAGCACTACAATATTGGATGATGGCTCTAAAATTGCGTAATCTATGGAAATATTCTCAGCCTTCGGATAATGCTCCAAAATAAATGCACTTTCTTCCTCTGTATTGTAATAACCTACACCTTTCCAGAATAAGTTGTACTGTTCAGGGCAGTATTTCTCAAAGGAGTTGACTATGGCCGAAACACTCCACATAAAAATTCCGGCGTTCCATAAAAAATTTCCTTGGCTTAAAAATTCTTTAGCAGTTTCATAGTCTGGTTTTTCCCTAAACTGTTTTACCCTTTTTACAGGAGTGGTATCTGTTTTTTCATATTCTATATAACCAAAACCGGTATTGGGAAAGGTTGGTTTTATCCCCAGGGTACAAAGAACATCTTCTTTTTCACATTTGTTAAAACAGCTAACCACATCTCTAGCAAATGCACTTTCATCCTCGATCCAATGATCGCTGGGTGCAACAATCATAACAGCATCCGGATTCTTCTTTTGTATTTTTAATGCAGCATATAAAATACAGGGAGCGGTATTGCGCATGGCAGGTTCCAAAACCACTTGCTCCTGTTTCACCAATGGCAATTGCTCTAAAACCAATTGGTTATACCTCTCATTGGTCAAGATCAATATGTTTTCTGTAGGAATAAATTTATTCAGTCGCTTAAACGTTTTTTGAATCAAAGTATCCCCTGCACCTAACATATCGTGAAATTGCTTTGGAAAATCGGAGGTACTTATAGGCCAAAATCGCGACCCTACTCCACCAGCCATCAAAACGGCATAATAATTTTTATTCATTTCCATCGCTTAGGTCTTTATCAATTCTACCTCGGCATTCGGTTGAAAAAGATACACTTTCCCAGTTGCCACTTCTATACATTCATATCGTTTTACCCTTTTATTTTTCTTTTGGAACAATTTACCGTTATAAATTCGGAATATACTGCCATGTGGCAACTGAAACACATAATTCTTCCCCTCCTCCTGCTTGTCAAATTCCTTGAGCGCTATGGATAGTCTTGCATCGGTATCACTGCTGGCTTTAGGGTTCTTAAAATGATTGGCCAAAAGCGGCAATATTTTGGTAGGGAACACCTCTGGCCTAATAAAGGGGAGCATTAAATATTGAAATGTCATTTTCCATTGGACACCATGGGGCTTAATTGTTTTTCCATATTTCTCAAACGCCACCAGATGCGCAATTTCATGCACCAAGGTAATCAAAAATCGATATTTGTTCAAGCTTACATTTACGGTAATCATATGCGCACCGTTAGGCAACCTTCTGTAATCACCATGACGCGTAACACGCTGGTTTACAATTTTTAAGTTTACATCATTTTCCTTTATGAGCTCCAGACACAATCCTACCGCTCTCTCAGGAAGGTACTTTTCCAATGTTTCCTGCATAGTGGCAAAATTAGAAATTTTAATAAGGTATTTGATTATTCCTATATAATTTATAAAAAAATCATTCCCAGTGATTAAGAATGTTATTTACCTAAAACCTTTACCCTGATCCCAACCAAAGGAATCACTAAATAAGGCTTATTATAATACATTATCCGTTTCTGATCTGATAATCTTTATTATTGCTTTTGAGTGATAAGTTTATCTTGAAAGTTAAGGTAACGCACTCATACGTTAGGGACTTTATATCTGTAGGAATAGTTGCCCAAATCGCCTTCATGTCTTACTTATAGTAAATAAAAAAGCACCTAATCCAAATCAATTATTCGACACCTAAAAACGCGGCATCAATTACTATTGTTTTTCGAGACACTTTTAAGTACTATCCAGGAAAAGTAAAATAGATAAATCAAAATACAAAATATTTAAAATTGACGCTTAACTGCCACAGCCTAATTGGGTAAGTTACAATTTAAACGATACACGCAGTAGGCATCTACCTTATAATTGGGCATAGACACAAGACCTTAGGAGATCACAAGGAGGTAAATAAGTAATCCTACATCCCTTTTTAGAATTAAATTAGTACCAAGTAGCGCACAATTTTCATTTTACGTTTTTATTAACTATCAAAAGCCAACAGTTTCCATTAACTTAGCGGTCTGCAAAAGCTAGAAATAAACATATACTGTTAATCTACTATATGAACGATTTAAAAACAACTAATAAGCTACTGCTGATCATAGTGATCCCATTAGTATTTTATCTGCTAAAATTACTGTCGTTTATCTTTATACCTTTAATTTTTTCAATGTTCATCGCATTGTTGTTCTTACCATTAATGCGGTGGCTCAATAAAAAGAAGGTATCAAAGCCCATCAGCATTTTTATAGTAGCCTTAATTATATTGGCTGTCCTAAAAGTTGGGGGTGCACTTATACAGCTCAGTAGTCAAGAACTCCTATCACCGGACAATCAATTCCTGTCGAAGGCACAAACCAAACTGGAATTATTATTTGAAGGACTAGAGGACAATTTCGGGATTCCTTACTCCCAGGACAAAACCATCCTGAACAATATTTTCCCTCAAGAGAGCATGATGAAGAATTTTGGCAATACGCTAGATTTTCTCGGCAACACCATTACCATGATTCTCATGACCGTTTTCTTTGTGGTGCTGTGGCTAGCCGAATCCATTAATGTGCAAAAGTTAATGAACAATACCATTCTGAAACAAAGGCATACTTCTGTTAAGACCTTCGTGAAAATTGAAAAAGACCTTATAAAATTTATTAAGGTAAAGTTTTTGGTCAGTCTTTTTACCGGTATAGGAATAGGACTAGCATGTGTGTTCTTTGATGTTAGCTTTCCTATTTTCTGGGGCTTATTTGCCTTTGCCATCAACTTTGTTCAGATGGTAGGCTCTTTTGTATCCGTTATTCTCTTGAGTATATTCGCTTTTGTAGAACTCGAAACAACCAGCACCCTACTCTTCTTTATAATTGCCATCAGTGCTGTCCAAGTGCTCTTTGGATCTATATTAGAGCCTATATTTATGGGGAAATCTTTCTCCATAAATATCATTACCGTATTGGTTATGCTAATGTTATGGGGCTACATATGGGGAGTTCCAGGATTAATAATGGCCATACCTATCACCGTATTTATAAAAATAATACTGGAGCAGTTTCCGCAGACCAAGGTTGTAGCCAGTCTAATTGCCGGAAACGGTGCAACAATGCAGATCCCCAAATCCAAAGCCAACAAATTGTAAGCAGCACATTTAGGTATAAAGATTTCTGTAAACCGAATATCTCCTAGGCTCAGCTATGGAGGTATACTTCAACTCCAATTTGCACAGGGCCATAGATTAGGGGGTAGAATTGGAAACTTGCAGCAATTTACCGTTGTAAAACTTATTTCCATTCAACGAAAAATCCTTGATATAGGACGCCATTTCCAATGCCGTAGTGCCCGCTTCATATCCTGGAAAGGCTTCTTGTAACATTTCGGTCTGCACAGCACCTAAAGCCAGTACGTTGAATGCTGGACCGCTTTCTTTAAATTCCTCCGCCCAAAGCTCGGTCATGGTAATCACCGCCGCCTTACTGGAACTATAAGCGGAAAGACCCGGGAATTTCATACTTCCTTGAACCCCACCCATAGAGCTTATGGTCACCACATGTCCTGATCTGGACATGAGGGGAATTATTTTCTGAGTCAATTTTGCCACTCCAAAGACATTCACCCTGTAAACCTCCTCAAATTCTTCCATAGAAGTTTCCAAGAATGCTTGGTTCAATAATTTTCCCGCATTGTTAATGAGCACATCTACTTGCTTCCAGTTTTTTTCTAGAAAAGAATCTAATTTCTCAAAATCATTATCATTGGACAGGTCAAATGAAAAGCTCTTGATATTCTTATTTTTTAATTCTGCTATAGGTGCATCGTTCCTTGAAAGTGCCAATACCTGATGTCCCTCATCCGCGAACAACTTTGCCAATTGAAATCCGATGCCCCTACTACTCCCTGTAATGATGATATTTGCCATTAGTTATATTTTATTTCTTGCTCCTCTGCATTTATAATTCCCTCTAAAACGGGGATTGTTTTATTTACCAGATTTGCCATATGTTCCAAATCTACTAAGGAAACCTCGTCTCCAACTTTATGATAATGGTCAAAATTAGTGAAGTCGAAGGTGCAAAACGTTTGTGAAGGGACTCCAAATTCGGTATGGAACGAATAATTATCAGAACGCATAAACAAACCAAATTCTTTTGCTGTGGGCAGGAATCCGACTAATTTCTCCTTGGCATAACCATTACTGATTTCCGCCAAATTAGATTTCTCATAGCCGGTAACATACATTAAATAATCCTTATCTACCAAAGGCACACCTACCATTTCAAAATTGAGCATCACATATAGATTAAGCTCTTCTTGCTTTAGCTTCTCAGCCAGATGCTTTGCACCCAACAATCCTTTTTCCTCTGCGGAGAACAACACAAAGAGGATACTTCTTTTATTAGTTCGTGTTTCCCCAAAATACCTAGCAAACTCCAACACTGTAGTAGTCCCTGATGCATTGTCATTAGCGCCGTTTGCTATACTGTCCCCTGCAATTGGAGAAATAACACCAATATGATCATAGTGGGCACCGATAATAATAAACTCATTCTTTAAGTCCTTATCTGTTCCCTCCAAGTACCCTACCATATTATAAGTAGTCGGATTAAAATTGACTAAGGTATCCCTATAGGTCGAAAAATAAGGCGCAATCTTATAGCTCTTAAACAAATTCGCTATATAATCTGCCGCCATGTTTATTCCTTCGGTCCCGGCTTCCCTTCCCTTTAATTCATCAGAGGCTAAATAACTGATGATCTCTCCTACCTCATTACTTTTGGAAAAGGGCACACGCACCTCGGTCTTTATGGGTTCACTTTTAAGCCTGGCATCTTTGCCTAAACTAACCGATTGATCTATTTTGGTCCCTCCACATGCCAAGGCTAAACCCAAGAATGCTAATAAGAAGCTATTTTTCATCTATTTTTATTAATGTATTACTTACTCCAATAACTTCCCTATACCGTTCCCGATAGAAATTATTTTTGACCTGTCCTATTCACCTTTAAATATAAAAAAAGCATCCTGAAAAACAGGATGCTTTTTGTCAATTTTTGCCCTGCAAATAATTCCAACCTATACCTTGGAATTGTTATGTCCGATTAACAACGGACATATATTCATTTATTTAGGCAAGCATAGTCACTGGATGCTCCAAATATGCTCTTAAGGTTTGTAAAAATTGAGCTCCGGTAGCACCGTCAACAGTTCTATGGTCACATGCCAAGGTAACTTTCATGGTACTCCCAACAACAATCTCACCGTTTTTCACTACTGGTTTCTCTTCTATTGCTCCTACCGATAAAATAGCAGAATTAGGCTGATTGATAATAGAGGTAAACTCTGAAATCCCGAACATTCCAAGGTTGGAAACCGTAAAGGTACTTCCCTCCATTTCTGCGGGACTAATTTTTTTATTCCGTGCTTTGCCCGCTAGATCTTTAACTGTTGCCCCTATCTGGGTCAAGTTCATTTGATCGGCGAATTTTAATACAGGCACTAAAAGTCCGTCTTCTACAGCCACCGCTACCCCAATATGGACGTGATGGTTAATACGCGTAGTATCATTGTTCCAAGTGGTGTTTACCTGTGGGTGTTTTTTTAATGCCATAGCACAAGCCTTTACAACCATATCATTAAAGGACACCTTGATATCTGGAAGGGCATTGATCTGCACTCTAGACGCTTTAGCATGATCCATATCCACTTCAATAGTGAGGTAATAGTGTGGCGCTGAGAATTTTGATTCCCCCAAACGTTTGGCGATTACCTTACGCATTTGGGAATTCTTAACATCTTCTGTCGCCTCTTCACCAACTGGCAAATTCATAGGAGCTGGGGAGCTCGCTTTGGCCGTAGCGGATTTCTCCTCTGTTGCCACCTCTTTTTGTTTTGGCTGATACTCCTCAATATCTTTCCTAACAATCCTACCTTGATCACCACTTCCCTTTACATCACTTAGATCTATTCCCTTTTCCTGTGCCATTTTTTTAGCCAAGGGGGAGGCAAATATACGCTGACCGTCATTAGATGTAGGGGTTACCGAAACCTCGCTAGATGAAGTTGCAGTTTGTTTTACTGCTTCCTTTGAAGCCTCCTCTTTTTTAGGAGCTGCTGAACCACCACTGGCCAATACAGCGTCTACGTCGGTGCCTTTTGGACCAATCACTGCAAGAACAGCATCAACAGGAGCAGTTTCTCCCTCTTGGATACCAACGTACAATAAGATTCCCGAGTAAAAGGATTCGAACTCCATTGTAGCCTTGTCCGTTTCTATTTCGGCAAGTATATCTCCTTCTTCGATCTCATCGCCTACCTTTTTTAACCAACTGGCTACGGTACCTTCTTCCATGGTATCGCTAAGACGTGGCATTTTAATAACTTCCACTCCTTCAGGGATAACAGCATCTTGAGCATCACCAGCTACATCTTTATCTTCAGCAGTTTCTGACGCTGCTTCTTCCGTCTTTTCTTCCTTAGCTACGGGAGAAATCAATGCCGAGATATCCTCTCCTTCTTCGCCAATTATGGCAAGAAGCGATTCTACAGGGGCAGTATCCCCCTCTTTGATCCCAATGTACAATAAAGTTCCCTCATTAAAGGATTCAAATTCCATGGTAGCCTTATCGGTTTCAATTTCCGCTAAGATATCTCCTTCTTCGATCTTATCCCCTACTTGTTTCAGCCACTTAGCAACGGTACCTTCTTCCATGGTATCGCTAAGTCTTGGCATATTTATAACTTCTGCCATTTACTTATATTTTATGTTGTACAAATGGATAATCCTCTTGATCGTAGACCATATCATATAATTGGTTTATTGGAGGGTATTCCGACTCATCGGCGAATTTCTCACATTCCGTAACCAATGTTTTTATTTTTTTATCTATGTCCTTGATTTCGGCTTCCGTAGCGTAATTGTTTTCCTTGATCACTTCTAACACTTGGGTAATCGGATCAATTTTTTTGTACTCCTCTACTTCTTCCTTGGTTCTATAGTGCTGTGCATCGGACATGGAATGACCCCTATAACGATAGGTTTTCATTTCCAAAAAAGTAGGACCTCCGCCAGATCTAGCCCGCTCAATAGCCTTACTCATTTCTTTGGCAACTGTAACTGGATCCATTCCATCTACAGGACCACAAGGCATCTCATAACCAAGTCCAAGTTTCCAAATTTCCGTAGAATGCGATGTTCTGGCAACAGAAGTTCCCATGGCATATCCATTATTCTCACATACAAAGACTACTGGAAGCTTCCAAAGCATTGCCAAGTTGAAACTTTCGTGCAAAGAACCCTGTCTTACCGCACCGTCTCCCATATAACATATAGTGACCGAATCTCTTTTAAAATACTTATCGGCAAAAGCCAGACCTGCCCCTAAAGGAATTTGTCCACCAACAATACCGTGACCTCCGTAAAAACGAAACTCTTTGGAAAAAATATGCATAGAACCACCCATACCTTTTGAGGTACCGGTAACCTTACCATAGAGCTCTGCCATAACTTTCTTGGGGTCCTCTCCCATTCCTATAGGCTGAACGTGATTCCTGTAAGCGGTAATCATTCTATCCTTGGTTAGATCCATAGCGTGCAAAGCACCTGCCAAGACAGCTTCCTGCCCATTGTATAGATGTAAAAATCCACGGACTTTTTGTTGAATGTATACGGCGGCAAGTTTATCCTCAAACTTTCTCCAGAACAACATGTCTTCATACCATTTAAGGTAGACCTCTTTGGTTATTTTTTCCATTTATTATCAATTTTTGAAGTATATCGCATTATTTAAAAGTCGTGCTTAAAATAAAAACGGAGAACAAAAATACATATATAAATCAATAGGAAAAAAATTATAATTAAAAGGTTTGGATAAAGAATCCCATATATCATGTGAATGAGGGTAACCTCAAATTTTAAACCCCACATTTCCCTGCTGTTATCCCAAGAAAGTGCTATTAAAGGCAAGGGGGAGAATATCGGATACCGAGTGGCATTTAAGCACCTCCCCCGTTTCCCCGGTCATGATAATTGAAATTGGGCTTTGTTGTTTTATTTCGTATTCTGAAATAGATTGACGACAGTTTCCACAGGGGGCCGCTGGCCTGTCCATTACATAATTCCTAGAAGTGGCACTAATGGCAATTGAAATGATTGAAACATCTGGGTATTTTGCCGCTGCGTAATAAATAGCCACCCTTTCTGCACATAATCCAGCTGGGTAACAGGCATTCTCTTGATTATTTCCTTGGACTACCTCACCATTACCCAAAAGTATTGCAGCACCCACCTCAAAATTTGAATATGGGGAATAAGCCTTCTTTCGGGCCTCAATAGCGACCTCCATCAATTCTGCATCTTTACGCTCCAACTCTTCCCTAGAAGTGTAAACCAAAAGTTCAAAGGCTATATTTTTTTTTACCATATCCTATTCCAATTTAACATCCATACAAAAATACACAAAATCTACCCATGGGCAGGTTTTGTGTATTTTTTAAAACGGGATGCGACTTTTTAATCGTTATAAAATTCATCCCCTAAGTTAAAGGTCAGAGAAAACCTCAACGTATTCTCCAAGGGATTCCTCACTTTGGAGGTAGAGAATAAATAGGAAAGATCTACCTGCGCTGAATTAAATTTAAATCCGGCACCTAGGGTGAAAAATTTTCTTGATCCTTTTACATCACTCTCGTTAAAATATCCTGTCCTTAACATAAAGGCATCCTGGTACACATATTCAGCTCCCAAGGCCCAAGTAAGTTCCTTTAATTCCTCGCTAAAACCATCTGGAGCATCCCCAAACGATTTAAACACCCCTTCAAAAAAGGTGATTTTCTGATATTCATCGTTGTCCACGCCGTTGATTACTCCATCATCGTTAAAATCTTGAGGCGTTGGCACCAATAATTTATTGAATTCTGTAGTAATTCCCAATACATTATCATGATCAAGAATAAAATCGAAACCTACACCTACCTTTAGATTAGTTGGCAAGAAATTCTCTTGACCTCCATCGTCATATTTGATCTTACTTCCTAGATTAGCAATATTGAACCCAGCCCTCCATCGCCCATCAAAGTTATCATAGGCCATTTCTCTAGACCGGTAATAACCAGAAACATCCACAGCAAACGCACTTGCCGCTTTGGAGTCCTCACTGCCATTATCGGGCAATTTTAGATTGGAACTAATATAGCGTCCAGCAACGGCCATGGAAAAAGTCTGACTTAATTTTAAGGAATAGGAACCATCAAATGCAAGTTCGTTCGGCTTGGCCAATCTACCTGGATCTCCAGCAAATTGCCGTAGTTCTATTTCTCCCAAGGTGAAATAACGGATTCCAAAGGCAAAGGCACTTCTATCATTAATTTTATTATGAAAGCTAGCACTGAGTAATGAAATATCTGTAATGATACTTTCCAGATAGGGGGTATAACTAAGTCCAAACCCAATTTTACGTTCTGCGAAAGCAAATTTCGCAGGATTCCATTGTTGCGAAAAGGCATCTACAGAGGTGGCTACTCCCATATCCCCCATACCAGAGGCCCGTGCATCTGCGGCAATGGTCAAAAATGGAACTGCAGTGGTAATCACCCTGTCTTCCTGAGCCGAAATCTTAAATACCGCACAAAACAGACAAAATAGTGCAAGTTTTTTCATTTTTTACAATCTAATTAAACGTTGCCTGTAAGCCGCTGTAAATTCAACTTAATTATAAGACAATATTAGTTCTAATACCATATAAACGACTAATTTAAAGTTATCTTATACGAACCTTAGAATATTTCATCACATACTCCCATTTGCAATAAAATTTGCCCTAAACCATAGCCTAATTCTACGACTACTGTCCCGCAGGTTTTACCACTCCGGTTGTTAACATTGGTGTGCGGAATTGGATAAAAAACCGACCCCGATGGGGACAGATTTGTAGAATAGGGTGAAAATAGCTGAAGTCTTAATAAAAAAAAATCGTAAATAATTTTCGCATATTTCACAAAGAAGTACCTTTAGCCCATACTAGAATAAATTTTGAGCCGTTATTCATATTGAACATGATTGACTGCATATGCTATTGTTAAAAGAAAAATTTTAGGTTCAACAAAATATTATGCCTTAATCATCGTTTTATATGCCAAAAGCGATCCAAAATTTATAATAAAATAAGAATCTCAGACTCCTATAACGGAAGTTTGTATTTGAACTCAAGTCCTAATTATGAAAAAAGAATTCATCAAAGTTGTAATCTCTTGTGTTATTGTAGCTGGGGGTCTTACAAGCTGTAAGAACTCATCCTCGTCCAAGAACGTTTCAAGGGCCACTGGCTGGAAAATAAACGCAAAGGAAGGGGGATTTCAGTATAATTCAGACTTTAAGGAACAGGAAACCGCTCCTGGCCTAGTTTTTATTGAAGGTGGAACCTTTACAAAAGGTCAAGTTCAAGACGATGTAATGAAGGATTGGAACAATACGCCCACCTCACAGCATGTACAGTCTTTTTACATGGACGAAACGGAAGTAACCAACGTCATGTACCTGGAATATTTAGACTACCTTAAAAGCGTGTATCCTCCAGAAGACCCAAGATATGTTCACATATACACCGGAGCATTGCCAGACACTTTGGTATGGAGAAATAGGTTGGGCTTTAACGAGACCATGACCAATAATTACTTACGCCATCCTGCCTATGCAGAATATCCTGTGGTAGGAGTAAATTGGATCCAAGCTACCCAATTTGCCTTATGGAGAACGGACAGGGTAAACGAGGTTATGCTAGAAAGGGAAGGTTATCTTTCTAAAGATGCCAAATACAAGGTGATATCAGGGGAGGTCGAAGGAGGTTTCAGCACTGAAGCGTACCTAAACCGACCAGAATCCGTGTACAACGGCCAAATAGATTCTATGCAAGGAAAACAAAAAACGGATTCTGTTTCCGTATTTGCAAAACGCAGCAGCGGAATAATCTTACCGGAATATAGACTGCCTACCGAAACCGAATGGGAATATGCAGCCCAAGCTCAAATTGGCAACAGAGAATACAACAACTATAGAGGTAGAAAAAAATATCCATGGAAAGGGGACTATACTAGAAGTGGTCAACGTGTAGGAAGAGGTGACCAATTAGCGAACTTTAAACAAGGAAAAGGAGATTATGGCGGAATTGCAGGTTGGTCCGACGACGGTGCCGATATCACCGCCGAGGTAATGTCTTACAAGCCTAATGCTTTTGGTCTATACGATATGGCTGGAAATGTGGCAGAATGGGTAGCTGACGTATACAGACCAATTGTAGATGATGAAGTTAGTGATTTCAACTACTATAGAGGCAACGTATATATGAAATCTGCCATTGGCAAGGACGGAAAAGCAACTGTAATACGTGATTCCATTATTTATGACACCCTACCCAACGGAAAAATAATGGCCATAAATTTACCAGGGGAAATTAAAATGATACCAATTGGAGAAGAGGAAACTTTCTTAAGAACCAATTTTTCTTCTAGCGATAACCGCGGATATAGGGATGGCGAACCAGGATCTTCCCGCTTCTACGACAGATTTAACGATGAAGATGGTGATGGCGCGGATAGAGATAATATGTACAACTCCCCCGTTAGTAAAGTACAGGTAGATTCTACCGGCGGACTCATAAGGGCTTATGACAAATCTAACAATAGGACCACGCTGATCAACGACGAGGCACGGGTATTTAAAGGAGGCTCTTGGAGAGATAGAGCATATTGGTTAGACCCGGCACAAAGAAGATACATGCCCCAGTATATGGCAACAGACTATATAGGTTTTAGGTGCGCCATGTCCAGAGTGGGATCCAAATCCAAAACAAAGAACAAAACTCCTAGAAGTAAAAAAGTAAGGTAGTTTTATAAGTCAAAAATAATATAATTTAGCCCTTTCTAAAAAGGGCTTTTTTTATCTTCAATTTTATGACAACAGAACAACTTCACACACTTTTTTTAAGGTACCCCGTTATTTGTACCGACACGAGAAAAATAACTCCTAATTGCCTATTCTTTGCACTAAAGGGAGATAATTTTGACGGAAACGCCTATGCGGCCGATGCCATAAAGAAAGGAGCTTCTTATGCTATTATAGAGGACAGGCAATTTGCCAGTTCCGAAAAGAACATCTTAGTTGCGGATGTTCTAAGCACCCTACAACAATTAGCAAAGTTTCACAGGGAATATTGTAATGCAAAGGTAATTGGCCTTACCGGCAGCAACGGCAAGACTACTACTAAGGAGCTAATTACTGCTGTCCTGTCTAAAAAATACAAGACTATAGCCACAAAAGGCAACCTAAACAACCATATTGGAGTACCCTTAACCTTACTCTCCATAACCCCAGAAACGGAAATTGCCATTGTGGAAATGGGCGCCAACCACGCTCAAGAAATTGCCTTTCTATGCCAATTAGCGAAGCCCGATTACGGGTATATCACCAATTTTGGAAAAGCACATTTAGAAGGATTTGGCAGTGAGGAAGGGGTTATCATGGCCAAAAGCGAACTTTACGATTATCTTTTCGCAAACAATAAGTTTGTTTTTTTTAATGCCGATGATACTATACAGGCAAGCCGACTTAACTTGGTTACAAGCAAATTAGGATTCAGTGCCCACCCAGGGCCTCATTTACCAATAAAAATTTTGGGTGCAGATCCCTATGTATCTCTAGAAGTCAGAGAACTCCCAATAGAAAGTAAACTTGTAGGAAGATATAATTTCACCAATTGTAGTGCAGCCGTTTTAATAGGCGACTATTTTAAGGTACCCCTCACCGATATTAAAATTGCCTTGGAAAATTATATCCCGCAGAATAACCGTTCGCAAATCATTCAGAAAACCAGTTTTAAAATTGTCCTGGATGCGTACAACGCCAATCCTACCAGCATGAAGGCTGCCCTGGAAAATTTTCAGGAATTAAAATCGGCACGTAAAATAGCATTTTTGGGCGATATGTTCGAATTGGGGAATGCTGCAGAAAAGGAGCATCAGGAAATTGCAAATCTGGCAGCGAAAATGGATTTTGACCAAGTGTTCTTAATTGGCGAAAACTTCTACAAAACAACGACAGACCTTCACAAATATAAATCCTTTGATCAATTAGCGAAGTCTATAGGAAATATTTCCACTGAGGAGGCAACTATTCTGATAAAGGGATCTAGGGGAATGGCCTTGGAAAGATTGGTAGCCCTATTGTAAAACCCCTTGGTTCACATCAAGTTTTGTGGGACATACTGGATTCGAACCAGTGACCTCTGCCCTGTCAAGGCAGCGCTCTAAACCAACTGAGCTAATACCCCATTTACTACTTGCCAAAAAAACCTCGAGTTTTTCTGTCTTTCTATTGGCGAGAAGTATATTCACCTTTTTTAAGATGAAAAATAGTTGGACAAACTTACATCAATTTAATATAAGAGTCCAAAAAATATTCAAAGAAATTTAGTTTAATGCAAGTATTAGCCAATTACAGTTAGCGGCCTCTTTACCATTAGGATTTCCCAAAGGCAAAGACCTCTGATGGTGTTCTGGCCTCGTCAAGTATTTTCTCTATCTCCGCAACTATTTCTGGATGATCTTCCGCTATATTATGTTCCTCTCCAATATCGTTTCTTAGGTTGTACAACTCAATTTTTGCATTTGGATTTTTTAATACGTTGTATTTAACAGCCTTCCAATTGCCCATTCTAACCGCCTGTCTACCTCCTAATTCATGAAACTCCCAATAGAGGTACTTATGCTCCTCTTGCTTTACCGCTTCCCCTAAGAGGGTGGGTAAGAACGAAACTCCGTCCATAGCAATTCCCTTTTGTCCTCCCAGCAGGTCTATCACAGTGGGAAAAACATCCCAAAATGCAGAAACATGATCAGATGTGGACCCTTCTTTTATAGCTTTTGGCCATTTCACGACCATTGGAACACGTATACCACCTTCGTACAGATCTCGCTTATACCCTCTAAATGGTCCGTTACTATCAAAATAATCGGGGTCTGCACCCCCCTCCTTATGAGGGCCATTATCCGAAGTGAAAATGATAATCGTATTATCTGCGACCCCTAGTTTCTCTACTTTATTAACAATCTCCCCCACTTGTTGATCCAACAATCGGACCATTCCTACAAATGCAGCGTGTGGTTCGGGTTGTGAACCATAACCTCCAATTTTATAACCACGTCCCCCATCTACTCCTTTATAGGGCTTTTCGGGCTCAAACTTGCCACTGTACAGTTTATGGATTTCCTCAGGAACTACCAGTTCCGCATGAGGAATGATAGAAGCCACATACGCGAAGAACGGCCTGTCTTTATTCTCCTCTATAAATTGCAGGGTTTTATCGTGAATAAGGCTAGGGGCGTAATCCCCTCTGTTGGTACCAGAGTTGGCAGCCAATACTATAGAATCTTGATTGGACCAAAGATGATAGGGATAATAATTATGCCCTATCCTCTGACAGTTAAAGCCATAAAACGTATCAAATCCCTGAAAATTAGGATCCCCCTCGGAGCCTGGGTAGCCAAGCCCCCATTTCCCAAAGGCACCAGTTGTATAACCGGCTTCCTTAAGAAATTCGGCTATAGTTCGAGTGTCATCAGGGATGGGATATTGCCCTTCTGGTTGTATTTCATAATTCCCCCTAACCACGGTATGCCCCGTATGCATCCCTGTCATTAATGCCGAACGGGATGGCGCACAGACTGTACTACCCGAATAATGCTGCGTAAACAACATGCCTTGCGCTGCCAATTTATCTATGTTGGGTGTCGTAAATTTCTTTTGACCAGTAATACTAAGATCTCCATATCCCAAATCGTCGGCCAGAATATAAATAATATTAGGCTTCTCAGTGGAAGGACGATGCTCCCCCATTCCTATGGGAAGATCTGATCGAGACGATTTTCCGTCCGTTTTACAAGAAATAAAACTGAGACAACTAAGTATAAAAAGCCCAAAACGAAAAATTAAATGCATAATCCCAACAAATTTAAATAGCTCAGGCACACTAAATAATCACCCAAGAAGGTTAATCATCAAAAATATACAATCTTTAATATTTTTAAGGCTTAGGGCTGCATTAAAATCTCTCCAAAATCTGCACGCCCTTTTGAATTGGATGGGATTCCCATTACCGGACCACTAGCGGTCAGTAATTTAAAAGCAACTATATCGAATAAATCAATTAAATATTAGTTGGCAAAATCACGGTAAAAAAGATAACCGATAATTACAAAAGGATCAGAAAAAAAAAATCCATCAACAAAAACACCATGATCTACCTAAGCAAATTTCCATCTAAATATTATAAAATAGGATTGGCTGGGAAATACAATACCACAAACATCTGGTTGACTACAAAATAGTTCATCCTTTAAGATCATATAAAGGCATATTAATAAGATCAGGGTATGCATGTTATGTATGGATTTTGACTTGTAAGCCCCAATACTTTAAGCCAATTGCATATAAAACCTTACCACCTATACATTTTAGGTTTTAATACTGCGACGTCCTTACTACTTTAGTTGATAATAATTTGGACGAAGTTATATCCACTATGTCGTAGGGTCTATTTGGTAGGTTTTCCCATAATTATATAACAAAATACAACAATGGTATAACTTTTGCTCACACCCTATCGACGATATTAGCGGTATTCATTTAAACTAAAGGATTATGTCACAGTTTACTTATTTTATTTTGGAACTAAATCTTTTATTTGCTGGTGTTATCATATTGATTATCCTTTACGGAATGTTTTTTACAAAAAGAAATAATCAATTGGACACAGGTTCCAATTATCATTTACCTCATAAAAAAACGAATGAAGATCCTAGCAATCAATATTAGATAGATCTACAATCTTCATTTATTTTAATTCGCTATCATGGTCTTGGTGACATCACCTTAACTAGCTGTTGTTAACCTTTGATTTCTCGTTATGCTAATTAGGAACACAATTCACCTCGTACTCTGATGGACATTATGTTCTTAAAAATTCACATTAGAACGCCGATTTTGACTAAAATGGGTCCCAGCGAAATTTAATTCGCTCATTTTAGCGCGTCAAAGACCAACTTTCTCGGATTTTAAGCCAAGAGCAGAAAGTTCTCTTTTTCGGGTCGTGGTATATTTTCCTTTATTATCCGCAGGATCGCTGTTGAAATCAGTTCCTGAAGTTGTGAAAATCCGATTGGTTTCCGAATATAGTAGGAGGCGCCACTTTGGTACAGTAGGTTTGCTACGACAGGGTCATACGAGGTGGAAATAATTACTACAGGAACATTTTTGAGCCTATAATCACATTTTATTTCCGTTAGGCATTGGACTCCAGTTTTCCGAGGCATGTTAAGATCCAGAAAAAGGACATCGGGCATGTATTCCACATTCTTTGTAAGTAACTGCATTAGCTCCTCTCCATCATTGACAAAAGTTAAATGGGCAGAAATTGGCAACGCTTCCAAAGCTTCTTTAAAAAACTTGCAATCATCGTCGTCATCGTCGGCAAGGAGAATGTAAGGTCTTGAATCCATATTGAAAAATCTAGGTTATCCAGACCCTACCACTGGTCGGATGTTGGGTTTTTCACTCTACATAATTACAATAAAATATTTAATATCAGCACTGAACAACTATAAAAAATAAACCAAAATATAAATTTTATGAATATAAATAGGTGGCAGATAATTGACGACATAAAGAGAATTTCCCAGAAAATAGATTTGTGAGACTCCCTCCGCTTAAGATTCACTCAAACAAGTTTTGTTACTAAAGATGCTTATGTATCATAATTATTGGATAAACACAACAATTGTTGATGATCCAAGAAACATTTTTTTCATTCAGAAATATTAAGTTTCAGGGATTTTCGAATGTCAGAAACATCCTTTTAAAATTCAAGAGCCTACAGGATACCGGAGTTAAGGGAGGAGGCTTAAATAAATAATAATTATGAGGATTTAGAAATCGGAGGTTGTATAATTATTAAAAAATGAAAGATTAAATCCCACTGACTCAAATTTTTTACGGCAACATAGAACAGTAAAATGGTTACATTAGGTGTTTTGGATTAATTAGGATTTAGAATACGGGATAGGTGTGTTTATTTTTTTTTAAAAAACCATTTCTTTAATTTTAGCTTTTAGCTTTTGCTTAATATCTTTTGGATAGGGTCTTTCACCGTGAAAAATATTGGTCATTTCCTCACTAACCCGCTGTCCATATTTTTTTAAGAATAAATTTCTAATCGTCTTTTGTTCGTAAAACCATTTAGAAAGCCAGATCGCTGTTTTAAGTTCAGGTATTAAATTAGCTTCTAATTTTGCTTTGTATAAGGCTTTAGCTAATTCTGGTTTTTTGCATGCTTCGATAATAGCTTCAGCAGCTAATTTGCCGCTATAAATAGCATTAGAGATTCCTTCGGCAGTAATAGGATCTGCAAAACCAGCAGCATCTCCAATTAAGAAAACATTGTTTTTAACAAAACCATCGGTACGTGGAGATACAGGTATTTGAAAGCCATGTTGTGACTCACTGATGACACTAGTAATACCTAAGGTTTCCAAATACTCTCGATAGTATTTTTTTAAATTTATTTTACTTCTCTTTGTAGAAGTAACACCTATTGAAAGATGTTTCTTTTTGGGGAAACTCCAAGCATAACCATACGGAACAGCATCAATATCGAAGCGAACTTCTTTAGAAAGACGTTCTAAATCTTCATCAGACACTTCTACTTCATACTCTAAAGCAGGAATTAATTTGCGAGTATCCTCTAACCAACCAGCCATTTTGGCGGTAGGACTCAAGGCTCCATCAGCAGCGATTACAAAATTTGACGTTATCGTACCTTTTGAGGTAATTAAGCTTATCAGATTATCCTCAAAGACCAATGTTTCTAATGTATGATTCGCTAACAAAGTTGCTCCAGCTTCCTTCGCTTTCCCAGTAATTTGGCTATCAAAAGAATCGCGCATAACCATAGTAATGGTCGGTTCTTCTCTATATGTTTTAAAATGCAGTTTATCTCCTAAGTAGATATCTACAGTGTGAAATTCTTTTTCAACAACTTCCAAAATGTCAAAAGGCAGGCTGTTGCGCCCTCTAAATACTAAACCACCTCCACAAGTTTTATAACGTGGCAACGTCTCTTTTTCTATAATTACGGTTGAAATACCTGCTTTAGCCAGGTGAAATGCGGTTGAAGCTCCAGAAGGACCGCTTCCTATTATAGCAACATCATAATGTTTCATTCTTTATAGTTTATAAATTCACAAATATAATATTTGGATCCAACTAGGTGTAGGTTGTAGGAGATATTGTGGAAAATATAGCTGTAGAATTTTCCTTTACAGATTGACGAAATATAAATCTTACCTCATCTAATCACAAAACAAAAAAGGAATTGCTACAGATGTTATCTGGAAATCATTGCGTTATAAAGATGTATCTACGACTCAGATTTACTTAAAGTAATTGGGAGTTCGGTTTTGGACGGGGCTGCAGAACTACTACTTTTAAACGGTAGAAATATGGCTCATCCTTAAGGAGGATAATGCTTAGCACTTTAACGATTACAAGCATTGTATTTATAGCGTACTAGTTGAATTTCTATTTGTGGAGCTCCATATAATCTTGCCAAGTGACCAATAGATACTTTTCCTTCCCCATATTAGTTTTCTTCAGAAAACCATATTCATAAACAAAGAGGTACACATCACCTTTTTGATTCTTCCAATACTCTAAAAAAACCCAATAATCGCATAATCTAGATGGCAAATCTGTAGGCAATCAAATCTCCAATCTGTACGTAGCTGGACTTGCCACTAATGCGCAAATGGATTTTAGCTCGATTCGGAGGGGTACGCAAGACTTTTAATACTTCCTTACTCGGACGCACTTAAAACGCAAGCAGAACCGATACTTTTCTCACTGTTGTGATTAAAAAATATAAAACTGTTATGGAATCATTGCGAAAAAAACACTTTAGTTCAACATAACCTATGAAGTAATGTGGGCATTGGTCTTTAATTTAAAGTTTTGTCTATATTTATGAGGGCTCAAAATCTTTTGATTTGGCTTTTAGAACAATAAGAAAGAAAAGAACAAAAACGCAAAGCTTTTGCTAGGTGAATGACGGAATGGTAAGCGCAAGTTTGCTCCCGCACTACTCATACGAGCTTAGGCGTTGTGCGTCATTCAGAAAAAAACCTGTTAATATATGAACTATCAAACATTCCAACCGCATCTAGATTTAGAATCGCTTGTAAGTTGCTATTGGACTTTAGAAGTTCCTGCCGAAAATGATACGGAAAGACAGCGGATTATACCTGATGGTTGCATTGAAATGGCATTTATCCTTGGAGATGACATTAAACGATATACTTCCCAAGATGAATTTATCCTTCAACCTCGTGCAATGGTACTTGGACAAACCATTGAACCATTTTATATCGAACCAACAGGCTACGTCAATACATTTGCAATTCGATTTTATCCGTATGGTTTTGCCAATTTCGTTACTGAACCCATTAAAAATTTAGCAAACAAAGAAACCCCAATAGAATTGCTGTTCGGAGAAAATACCGCTAAAGAACTGGAACGAAAAATAATTCAGGCAACAGACAGTAAACAGCGAATAGAGATCATAGAAAATTTTTTTTTAGATAAGTTGAACGAGAAAACCACTATTGACAACATTGTAAAAATGACCATCGATGCCCTTTTATCAACAAATGGAACTGCATCAATAACCACTATTCTTAAAGAAGACTTGTCCAAAAGAAGACAACTCGAAAGAAATTTTATAAAACAAATCGGTGTTAGCCCAAAACAGTTAGGTAAAGTAATCCGACTACAAACGGCATTAAAAATGTTACTGAACAAAAAGACGGAAAACCTAACTAACATTGCATATGAAAGTGAATATTTCGACCAAGCTCATTTTAATAAAGACTTTAAGGAGTTTACCGGAATTAACCCGAAGGAGTTTCTAGGCAATGAAAATATGGCTCTTTCTACTCTTTTCTACAAATAGACAGCGTGTCGCATTTTTACAATTTTAGCCTTTGTAGGTAATCTAAATTTGTATTGTCAATTAAACAGGTCAATATGAAAAAGACAATACTATGTTTTGCAATAACACTTTCCTTTAGTACAATCGCTTGCAATGGTCAAACCAAATCTGATTCCGACAAGCAAAAGGTTGATTCAAACGTAACACAAAAAACAAACGATATGAAAAGTCATATTTCAATTTTTGAAATTCCAGCAACAGAAATTTCACGGGCAGTAGATTTTTATCAAGCAATTTTAGACATTAACATTGAGAAAATGGAAATGCCAGGAATGGAACTAGGAATATTCCCACACGAAGAACAAATGGTTACAGGAGTTATAATGAAGGGCGAAGGATACAAACCTTCGGCTGATGGAGTAACCATGTATTTAAACGGTGGAGATAATCTTCAAAGCATTCTTGATAAGGTCGAAAAAAATGGCGGAACAATCATTGTTCCGAAAACAACTCACGCAGATGAAAGTGGATTTTTTGCTTTGTTTTTAGACACAGAAGGCAATAAACTTGGTCTAAATTCCCCAAACTAAACACGACGGAAAAGAACGACGCACAATAACTAAGCATTCATGCTCGGTCGTACCGACCGCACGAATGCTTACTTATTACCAACTGGCTTTTTCCACATTAGCAGGAAAGTTCTATCCCGAATTCGCTGGCCTTATGCATAATACCAATTATGCGTTCTTCATATTTTTCCTCCATGCCCAACTCATTAATTCCGCTTGTAGCGTTGTAAAACATACTTTCCAACGCCACATAATAGCCGTCATCCCAATATCCGAAATCTTCGATAACCTCTAAACAACAACCCACATAATGTAATTCCAACTCCACATTAAGTTCAGTTATTTTCATTTTTTGAACAGTCAGTATTATATTTCGAGCCTCAGTTTCACGCAACTGCATATTCCGCCCACTTGGATAAATCTATCTTTCAATTTCCTTTTTGTATTTCTCTACAAGTTGCTTAATTTCTCCAGTCGCGAAAACGTCCAAATAGGTTTTTTCGGCCGGCATTTTTTTGTACATCTCTGAAATTAGTTTTACGATTTCAGTTTTGTCCATTCCGCTTAATTCCTTTTTCACCTCTCTTAATGCCATTCTCAGTTATATGTTTTTGCAGCTTGTTAGTAACGCCCGAGCTATAAGTGCACTCCGTCTTTAGATGGCGGAGCCATCCACTCAATTAGGTGCTGTGGTTTCGTTGGAGTAAGTAAGCACGAAACTTTGCGTTTTCCTACGAATTTATTCCGTAACGAGACCATTTACGCAACGATTACGCAAGAGTGAAATCCACTTGCGTAGTATTATACGAAACACACCAACTGTAATTATCTCAATTATATTTTTAAGTCAGATTCAGCACAGCAATTTCATTTAAATCTCAAAAACCTATCAAATATAGCCATAGTTCTGTTTAATTATTTTTATAAAATATAGTGTAAAAGGCGCGTTTTATTGAGTAAATTCAAGTAGTAATTGTTGTTACTTGGTATGGTTACGCCAAACTAAAGTAAATACAAATTAAAGCAATAGTGTCAAAAAAACCGTGTACAGCAACAATGAACCACAAATCGTATTTACGCAAGTAGAATATCAGGGCTAATAGCGCTCCGACAGACCCTGCAACAAGTTGCCCAGTAATTCCTTGATAACTATGCATAAAGCCAAAAAAACAAGCGAGTAGGACAATATTAAGAACCATACTGACTTTGCACTCTCCAAAGAATTTTACAAATTGACGCATAAAATAACCGCGAAAGATAATTTCTTCTCCAAACCCCGCAGTAGCCCAAACTACCAGTAATGCAATTAAACAGGCAGGAAGATTTCCTTTCAATGAATCAAAACTTGAATAATCTATAGGAACTCCTGTGAGTTTGGTAATTGCTGGAACTAATGCAAAGGCATAAAAAGTAAAGAGTCCTAGCGCAACTAATGGAGCATGTACGACTATGTTTTTGGCGGTGAAATTTTCACGTTGAAAACCAAGTGCTGAAAATAGTTTTCCTTTGTATTCTATATAATTGGCTATAATTATTAATATTGAAATAACTACATTTTCTATGTAGCTTAAACGGATGGGGCCAAACCATAAAAAGCAGATGATTGCAATGGTGATTAATGGAATTAGTGTTTGTCGTAAGGTCAGTCTATTCATTTTTAAGTGATTTTAAATTCTAAACGAAATACTGAACAAAATCTCTGAAAAACCTTTTAAATACTAATGTTTTTACTGAATGGTAGTGAATTTATAACTGAATAGTCGGTAGTTGATTGCATCTTTTATTGAAACCAATTCATAAATGCTTTTCGCTTGTAACGACTGATATAGATTTCAGCAATTGCATCGTTTTCAATGGAGGCTTTTAACCGAATACGTACCTTGCCATTTTCAATCTTTTCAATTTGGTCTACGGCATCTTTGTGGATTATAATTTTACGATTGGCTCTAAAAAACAATTGATCATTTATTTTTTCCTCGAGCTCATTCAATGTGAAATTGGTGGTAATTGTTGTACCATCTTTTTGAACCGTATACACAATTTTATTTTCGCTGTAAAAGCATAAAATATTTTCATAAGTGAGCTTTATGATTTTTGCACCGCTTTCAATTGTAATTTCAGCGTCTTTTATGGATAGCTTGTATAAATTATATATGTCTTGCGCATACCATAAACCTATTAGAATAAAACTCAATAATAAAGTAAGTAGCAAACCAATTAATAAATAATAAAACACTGTCTGACCCCCCACAACTTTATCTGCAATAATATTTACAGGAGTATACATGAGTGTAATATAACCCAGAGTAGAAGCCATAAACCATACAATAGTGACAATTTCTACCTTTTTAGAGAAATATTTTTTCTTGTAAAATTTAAAATTAAAATGCGCTATGATTCCAATGAGAATACATAAAACAATTGATGACATAAAACCTTCTATGGGGAATCTATACGATTCACCACCTGGAAAACTATCACGTGTTGCTAAATGATTTACCACTAAAGAGAAAATCGTCAATACAATGGCCTTTTGAAACCAACGCCATGCAGAACTACTGATAAATGCCTGTAATGCTATTTTTACTGTATTCTTGGTTGGTAGTGTAGTTCTCATGAATTAGAAGCTCATTTTTAGTCAACCTATTTCAGGACGAATTTTTTTTACCATCGCAGCTAACGCCCCAACTATGGGTAGTGCGGGAGTAGAGAAGTAATGTCCATCCTGCAGGTACCTGGCCAAAGCAATTTGTTTGTGTTTATTTTTTAGATTTCAAATGCCAAATTTTGAATATTTAGCTATCGCGTAATTTTCGATTTGGCACCATCATAAATATAGACAAAACTTTAAATTAAAGACCAAGTCCCTTTTCAACGATTTCGTACAATGCTTTTAGGGTCATCTAAAGGTAGAATGGGTCTATGCACATAGCTATAACCTGCGGTCAGAAGTCGAGCTATCTGTCTTCCAACGAATAGAGACCTGGTATAACAGAAGAAGAATACACTCCTCTTTTGGGGTATAAGACCATAGAGGAAATTGAAATAGAATTGTATAATCAAAAAATAGCAGCATGACTCTTATCTAATTGTCCACTATTTTGTTGCAGGTCCATTTCTTTTCATTTATCTAGTTCGGATGAAAAGTTAGGGTAGTTTTTTCTTAAAATAATCAGTTGTTTACGGTTTCACCTTGTTTAATGCTGAAGTTTCTAAAGAAACGAAATGATGTTGTATAGTGTCAGATGAAACTTGCCAAAGTCTAAATCCTAAAGGTCTATTGTCAAAATTCTTACTGGTAGTTTCACCACTCACGAGTTGAATGTTCTCATAATTGTTAACCACTAATTTATGAGTATGACCAGATAAGTATGCAACAACATTGTTTTTCTTAAATAATTCTAATATCTCTTTCCTTTTAATCAGAGGCAAATTAAAATAGTGTTCTTCTTCTTTGGGAGAATCAGTGTACAAAGGGTAATGTCCAATAACAACTATTGGATTCTGTTTGTCATTTTGAATCCTAAGAGTTTCTTTAAACCAATTATTATGTTTTTCTGATTCGTTCTCTACATTAGCTTTCCATAATTGTGTATTTGTCACAATAAATGAATATTTCTTATGTTGAAATTCGTAATAATCATTTCCAATAGTTTTTCGGTAATAACTTAGTTTTGAGTCGTTTGCATTATTGCCTACATCATGGTTTCCTGGAGCGACGTGGCAAGGTATATTAAACCCTTTCATAATGTTTTTAAAATCAGAATATGAACTATCAGTAGCTTCTTCAACAAGGTCACCACATATTACAACAAAATCAGGGTTAAGCTCATTTATTTGTATAACAGCCTGTTTGAATGTTTTTATATCATGTGCATAACCACCCATTCCCAATTGAGTATCGCATAATTGAACAAAGGAGAAAGGCTTTTGCCCTCTTTTGTCGCAGGAAATGAAGAGTACAAGTAATGCAATTAGTATTGGGTATTTATTCAATCGTAAAATCATAATATTTTTATATAGGAATAATAGCGTTAAATATAAGATAAGAAAGGGAAGTTTAGTAGTACCCTTAACGTATCTTCTAACTAAATTATATATTTAGGGTTGCTTGCTCTTATCTCTGAACTAGCTATAAGCAGAAAAGCCCTTATATATCATAATAGTGTTATATGTTTTTTTATTAAAAATAAAGAATGGTCGGTCAGTACCTGGTAGTAAAATATTAATTATACAATTGTTAATGGTAAACTGTAATGAGCCCTAAATTATACATTTTGCCACAACTCAAGCAGCCTTGGAATGGGTAGTATTTTCAATTTGCCCCGAAAATACACACCCGAAAAAAAGAGGCTGGTACTCGCTCCAACCATTCACAACCTTATTTATTATACTAATTCAGTTAACCAATTCATCTCTTGAATTTTACTGTCTATTGCTCTAAATGCTCTTCCAGTTTGGTCAATTTCAATTTGTAATTTTTTAATATCAATAGTTGACTTTAGATTATTGTTAGAAGATTGATTGTTAATTTGTGCAAATTATCGAATATTTCTTAATTTTTCTGATAGCATTTTCAAAGCATATCGTTTAGCTAAGGCAATCATAAGTTCACCTTCTCCATCTATTTGGGTTTGATTATTGGTTTTATTGATTTTAATAACTATTTCTTCAAATTTTAATATTGCTTCTCTTAATTTTGCAATTAATACAATTGGGTCTTCCTGCGGTATTTTTCATTCCGTAATAATAAGAACTGGATGAATTCTATTTTGTAAATGTTTAATTTTTTTAAGAAGGTCAGACCTTACTAATAATGCTTCAGCTAATTTCATTTTAGGCTTTGTATTTATTTTGTTTTTATTTTATCAAAGTATCCATCCGAGCAACTATATAAACAACGGACAAACCACATAAGAGGACCAACAAGAACGCACCGCAAATAAAGGACCTGAATTAAATAGCCTTCCGTTATTTTAACGGGGTAGATCTCTTTGCCATCGATGGACTGAGCCATTCTACAATATTGTCCATTACGAGCGAGATAGGCCCCGAAGGCTTCAATAAGTTCAAGACCGCAAAACAGTTTTCCTCTTGGCTCAGGCTCGTACCGAACAACAAGGTCAGGGGGAAAGATACTCAGTAACCGCGTGCCAAAGGGAAGCTACCGACTGAAAGTCAGCCTGTGGCAAGCAGCGAAGGCCATAGGCAACCTAAAGAATACCCACCTCTCCGATTTTTTCCGAAGGGTCGCCTACCGAAAGGGAAGGCATTCCGCAGTCATTGCGACGGCACGAAAACTTGCGGTAATCATCTGGAATAGGGTCACCAAAAAAATTGAATATCAACCACCGAAACAATACTTATTCCTAGACCAAAAAAAAAAACTTGGGCTAGTGAACCGCATTAAAAATCAAATTGATAAATTTGAATTAAAACCTGAACGCTTGGGATTTAAAAACAATCTAAAAATCAGCAACTTAATTTGACATTAGTCACAATTTTGAAACACTGAAAAGCGACATGTAATTGGTGTAAAAACGAAATAACATTTAATAACATAGTAATGAAAAATTTAATTACCAACACGAAGACAATTCACATCTTATTTTTAATTGTCGGGGTACTTTTGTTGGGTTCTTGTAAAAATGACAGAAAAAGTACAGCTAACAACGAAGCAAATTCAGAAATAGAGGAATCAATAGTTGAAAAAGAGTTTCTTGTCGGGTCCTGGAAAGACACCTCTAAATCGGCATTACATTTTACCCTTTTAAAAAATGGCACTGCTCGTTCCGATAATATGAAAACCCTTCTCTATAAAAATTGGAAGGTAAAAGCCAATCAAATTACATTCACTATCGAGAGTATTGGAAATGGCACATCGTCTATGGACACTATAACTTATAATATTGAAAAATTAACAAGAGACGAGCTGATTCTCAAAAAGGGCAATTACCTGTCTGAATACACGAAAAAATAAAAAACGAAATGCCAACGTGCTTTATAAAAAAACTGGTGTCGAGTCGATTACGTAAACCATCTGCTACGCATTAGGTGCAGTGTAGTCTGACAGGGCCGAAGCCCGCATTCCCCAGCATTTCATACACAAACCTTTAGCAACAAGTTAAATAAAACAGGAAATAAATGGCTGGAGAAAGAGATATCTCTGAATTATTAAAAGGAATGACTCCCAAACTGAATATAGGAGAATACGTGTTTTCTACTGTAAAGGATTTAAATAAGATTAGCCGAAATGATACAGTTTGTGAATTTCAAGAAATGGAAGGAACTACTATTATTATTGAGAGAAAAAAAGCAGACGAGCTAAATTTGAGCTATGAGTATATTGCTTCTTGGATTACTCTTATGATTCACTCATCCCTAGATGCAGTAGGTTTAACAGCCATATTTTCAACGGAATTAGCGAAAAATAATATTAGCTGCAATGTAATTGCTGGATATTATCACGACCATTTTTTCGTTGATAAAAAATACTCGGAGAAAGCAATTAAAGTTTTGATGGAATTATCCAAAAATCAATAATAAAATCAGTTGTCAATAACTAAGAAGTATTCCACCCTCCGATAGGCTAGGGTTGAATATATTGAACACGGTATAAACAAATTGCTAGTTTTAGCTAAACCAATGTTAGCAATAAGCCTAAGAGTACCCTTTACATTTAATACTAGAAAAACAAGATTGAAAATACCTACATCAACGCCAATTTTATTTAGGAATAATCACATCAAGAACAAATCAGATGATTTGTTAAGTCCTGAAAATAACCCACTTCTTTATCCATTCTTTTAAAGAAGATGAGGTAGCGCTTTATCTCCCATTACCCCCACATAAAAAAACTGTAAATGACTTTGTGTTTGTTACTAAGGGAAGTATGACAAGATACTTAGGAATTGATTTTATATCAGCTAAATAAAAACGACTTCCTTTTTACTCCTAAAAATAAAATCACTATTACAGCATCTGTTTCACCTTATTTGGAAGGATTTTATTGTCACTTTCCTGATGAATTAATTAGGGCTCAACTTTGTGTTATTGACGCAGGGAACGGCTATTCCTGGCAACCAAATTTCAACGACACACTAAAGGCTTGAGCTTACTGGGAGGAATCGGAACAATACTTCTGCTTATTTCTGGAATTTACCTTATTCTTCCATTTTAGCCAGCGTTAAAACTATTACCACTCATGATCACTAAGTTAGTGTTATTTCTAGTTCTTGTTATTTTGATAGTGCTTATCAACTTAGGTGCGAAAAGAAACATGAAAGCTGGAATTGGCAGCAGCTCTAAAGGAATTAAATTAATGGGAAAGATGGCACTTATGATTGGTGTTGCAATAGTAATATTAGCAGTGAGCGTTTTTCATTAAAAAATTCGCTTATACAATGCCGGCAACTAACCTTGTATATGGGCAATGCAGGCTGAATGTTTAAAAGTGACTCTATTGAAATTAAAAAAATAATGGTAAATTGTAGGTGAGTACTTCGAGAATCATGCACTACGTTTATACTCATCGTTGTATGTAATTTTAGAACAGTTATGATTTATTATTGGTACACCATCATTAAAATATTAGTACTGAGACACTTCCAAAGTGAAGTGATTCATGATCAGACGATTAGACAAACGTTTAGAGTTGGACCGTTCGATTGTGATGGATTACGAGTAATGACAGCTTCAAAGTATCCTATGTATATGGACTTTATCCGTTGGGAATTAATTGCTAGGTCAAAATTATTTAATGCTATTGTAAAAAGAGGGCTTGCACCTACCTTAGGTTCACAAAAAATCATATATAGAAAACCCCTAAAAATTTGGTCAAAATTTGAGGTGATTTTAGAAAGTGTCGGAGGGGATGATAAGTGGGTTTATCATGTTCACTATTTTAAACAAGAAAATCAAGTCAAAGCTATCGGAATTACTCGGGCTCTTATTTGGAAAAAAGATATCCCAACTGCTCTTTCTGACATTATGAACGAAGTTGGAGCAACGGAAATAAAAGATCCACCATTATGGGTTTCAAATATTTTTAAGAAGGATAAGGAAATTATAGAAAATGCAAATCAAAAAAACTATAGCTAATTCCTATACCAAATAGGGCGTGAAGTCCGCCACATCTTTTGATTTTCTTAGCCTTTTCAACAGCAAATGAAAATGCTTTTAATTGGGACGAAACAACAACCGTAAAAACAATGCCGAATGACTAACTAATACCAGTTTTTGAAGCAACGGTACAAGCGGTTGAGGAAGCAATTGTCAACGCTATGGTAGCAGCTGAAACTATGGAAGGAATTAATGGATATAAAGCATTTGCTCTACCTCACGATTTACTCATAAAAACGCTTAAAAAATATAATCGACTAAAAAAATAACGTGGTAAATTGCGTGAATGGCTCCGCAATTAAATGACGGAGTGCACCCCTCACACTACCGAACCCTTCGGCTTCGCTAAGCCTATTAGGGACCTGCCTGCGCGTCCAATAGGCGGGCTTGCACCGTCTCGACCAATACCATATTTAGATGTGATAAAGATACTCATACTAGTCACACACAAGGTGTGTGGAAAATGGCTAGTGTTCTGCTAAAGCAATGGTAGCAAACCCGCAACTTTCCATATACAAACAGCTTGTGCTGCATTTAAAAAAAATAGTGATAGGATAAATTTCAGAAAATAAAGTAATTTTAAAGAACAATTATTGGGGGAGCCTACATCAATATAAAATCATCTAAGTTAACCAATGAATAAAAGAACACTAGAAGAGCAACGGATTGAATTTTCGAATCAAAAATTCGTCGCCACACCATTAGCTGGACTAATAGTTTGGACTATTATTGGACTTATTGGATTATTTTTCTCCGATTTTATAGCAGTTTGGTCTATTTTTATTGGAACAGGTAGTATTGTATATTTAGCGATGTTCATTTCAAAATTTACAGGCGAGAATTTCCTTGATAAAACAAAACCAAAAAACGAATTCGATAAGCTTTTTTTCTTTACAGTTGGACAAGCACTATTAGCTTATTCTATTGCAATTCCTTTTTTCATTATAGACTACTCCTCTTTACCTATGACAGTCGGGATTTTGACAGGCTTAATGTGGTTACCATTTTCTTGGATCATCAATCATTGGGTTGGAATTTTCCACGCAATTTTCAGAACTACAATAGTTCTTGTACTTTGGTATTTATTACCAGAATATAGATTTATTGCTATACCATTTGCAATCGTAGTGATGTATATAATTACCATTGGAATATTAAAAAAAAGGCGAAAAAGAAAGAAGTGGGAATCTTAACGCACCACAACACGCTATAAGTCATGGCTTGGTCCGTGACTAACAAAAGAGGTTCATGCCAAATCAGGTCACACCCATATACTAAACATTAGCAACAATTTAAAAGCATTGATATGAAGAAAATATTCCGATTAGTAATCGTTCTTTTTGTAACAACTTCGGCAAGTTGTCAATCATCGTCAGATTTTAAAAAAGTTGATGAATCCCAACTTAAGCAAGAGGATATTGAATCTGTAAAAATATTATCAGAAAAGATACTTACAGCACAAAAAAACGGTGGTCATTACAAGCTTTCGGAGAATGTGGCTATCAAAGAAATGGTGGATGGACTTAACGAAACGGTACAAAAAAAATCATACCAACAAATCAAAAATCTATTCGGGGAGTATCAAGACTTGAGATTTGAATCCTTAATGGAAAGCGAAAAAGGTAAAAAGCTCAGAATATATAGATTTAAAGGATTTTTTGAATCAGAATCGGATATCGAAATCCGAACGGTTTTAAACGATGAGGGAAAACTAGCAGGATTTTCATAAAACCATGGAAAGATGAATTATAATTTTGAAAGCAGTCTAATCGTAAATGGACCTTTTACTTGGTTGGACTAAAAAGTGACGTAGAACCCGGCGGAAACAACTCACTCAGACAAAGAAAAACAGTTGAAAACAAAACCTCCTAGACCCGCTTAGAGGAAGAGAACCAAAATTGGATGTTCTTTAAATGTTATTTCTTGCAACTCATAAAAAAGTTTTAACCAACTCACAAATAAATCCTATTTTGGACCATTATAGATTTTAATGGCCTACTTATTTTATGCAAAGAAATTTAACCTTACTAATATTTTTTTTGTTTTTAAATGGAATTGATGCACAAATTACATTAACTCATAATATCGGGAACAGTCCGATAAAAACAGGTATGACTTCTTGCCAGTATGAAGAAGCTTGGTCAAGAGCCTTTACCCTTTCTGATTTTGGTATCTCTACTGCAGATCAATTTATTATCACTACTGGACAAGTGGCCATTAGCAATTCATATGATGGTGCTCAATTGGTTTTTAACTTCTATAGCTTAAACTCTGAAACACCGGGGCGAAACCCCCAACGCATAAGTTATGGAAATGTGGTTCTCGCTCCTGAAATAGGAGATACTCCTGAAATTGTTCAGATTAACTTTAGTACGCCCATTACCATTCCTGCTGGAGTTGAAAGAATTTTAGTAGAAGTTACTCAAATGGATGATATTTATAATGATGAGTATAAAGAAGTCCTTATCGCTGGTACTGAATTTGATAATGACACATCCTGGTTTAAAGGCTGCAGGGAATATTACACCCCAATACCTACCGAAAACTTAAGCACTCCGGTTCCACATGCTAATTTCTTTATAAATGTTACTGGAAAAATACAAAACATAGCCAGTAGTGGTTCATCGGTAACATTATCGCATAATGTATGTGATGACATTATTGAAACGAGCATTCACTCATGTACGTCATCCTACATTTATTGGGCAAGGGATTTTTATTTAGAAGATTTTGGTATTTCTACCAATGAGGAATTCGTTATAACCTCTGGACAAGTTGGCGTTAACAAAGTTGGATGGTTACCGGAAATTAGTTTTAATGTTTATGCCATTGATGACAATTTTCCCAGTTCGTTTTCAGAAACCGATTTGATAGGGAGTAGTCAATACCAACAACTCTCACCGAATATAGACCGTAATTCACGAATTATAAATGTAGATTTTGATACAGCTGTAGTTGTTCCAGCTGGTGTTGAAAGAATTTTAGTAGAAGTACATAAGGGAATCGTTTATGGAGATGGAGTAGCTTTTATAGCAGGTTCTACACAAGATACCGGTATTTCATGGCAAAGAGGTTGTGTAACCGGAGGTCCTCATTCAACTGAATATGTTTCTACTGAAGATTTTGGTAGGCCAGATGCTAAGTTCTATATTAATGTTACCGGAGATGTTAATCACGTGACCAATGATTTTTCATTGAACATTTCCAATGTCTGTTCAGAATTTTTAAAAGAATTCAGCGTTGCTCCCACCGGCAGTATAGCATCAATAACATGGGATTTTGGGGATCCTGCATCAGGGGGAAACAATACCTCGACAGATGCATCTCCCTTTCATGATTTTTCTACCGAAGGTACCTACACCATTACCGCAACGGTCATTTCCAGCGATGGCAATGCTGAGGTGCTAACGGAAACCATAAATGTAAAAGAGCCTCCAAATGCTTACGGTATTGATAATATTTACGCATGTGAAGACAGCTTCAATACTGGTATTTCATCATCGTTTAATCTAGCTCAGGTTACCCAACAAATCCTAAGAGGCCAAAATAACATGACGGTTACTTTTATTGATGGAAGTGGTAATGAATTTACCACACTATCCTCTCCTTTTACCAATACCATTAAAGATCGGGAGACCATTGGCGTCAGGGTTGCTCATAACAATAATCTCTGTTGCTATTCCGAAACCACATTTGATTTAATTGTGAACCCAGTTCCAGACCTTTCGGCAGTCTCGGACCTTTTAATGTGTAGTAATGAAGCCAATGGGTTTGCTACTTTTGATTTGGAGCAAGTCCAAAATGACATCTTGGGCAATAACAACGCAACTTCAGTTTCTTTTTTTCGAGAAAATGGCAATCAGATTCAGGCGCCATTGAACGCAATTAAAAACCAAACCATAAACGAAGAAAAAATAACCGTGCGAGCATTTGGAAGCGTGGGTAATTGTTATGAAGAGACTCCATTGGTACTGAGAACATCTTCCCAGCCACAATTAAACATGCAACCTCCTGTTTATGCATGTGATAAGGGCAATGGGTTCGGCAACTTTGATCTTTCAAAAATTGAATCCGAAATTATTGGTAATCAAGTAGGCTTAAAACTTTCCTATTTTGATACAACTGGAGCTGAACTACCTAGTCCGTTATCAACATCTTACGAAAACAAGGTATCGTGGAAGGAGACCATAACGGTCCGTGCAGAGAATTCAATGAATACGCTGTGTTATGCAGAAACAAGTTTTGATGTAATAGTAAACGAACTGCCGACAACAATGCTGGAGTCAAGTTATTATTTATGTCATTTGGAACCTTCGCTACCTATTCAAATAGAAAATAATTTTGATTATTACAGTTGGTCGTTCGAGGATAACAGCATAATTTCTGATACGCATAAAGTAGACCTGATAAATGCTGGGAGCTATACTCTTACTTTGGGGAAAATTACAAATGGTGTATATTGTGAAAAGAACTTTAATTTTGAATTTATAAAATCATCGCCCCCAACCATAACGGAAGTAAAGCACAAGGGGCTATCCGATACTAATTTCATTGAAATAATAGCTTCCGGTAATGGTGATTTTGAATATTCATTGGATGGTATAAATTTTAAAAAAAGTAATTATTTTTTCAATATTATTGGTGGTACATATACCGCGTTGGTAAGAGATAAAAATGGATGTGGCGAGGATGTTGAGGAAGTTACAATTCTTGATTATCCAAAGTTTTTTACACCTAACAATGATGGTCAAAACGATTACTGGCAAATTTATGGGATTGACCAATTTCCAAGTTCTAGAATATTTATTTATGACAGATATGGTAAATTGTTGGTTCAGCTATCATCAAATGATTTAGGTTGGGATGGTTTGTTTAATGGCAGAGAAATGGTTTCAAGTGATTATTGGTTTAAAGCCAATCTTGGGGAAGGCACTATTTTTTCAGGACACTTTACGCTGAAGAGGTAAAACAATAAAAGCTTTTAATATGAACCTTTCTGTATATGCAGGAATAGAAGTTTTAAAATTTGACGTCAAAGAAAATTTCTTGCACCTATGTTTAACCTGTCCAAAACAAAAAAGGCTCCCAATTTCTTGGAAGCCTTGTCTTTGTTACTGTGGGCCCTACTGGATTCGAACCAGTGACCCCCTGCTTGTAAGACTCTAAAATCACATAATAAACCAACCTAAATTTAATCATATTTCACTGATTATCAATAAATTGCATGATTTTTAACAAATTTGATATTATATGATATCATACGATATCAAGAGAAAGTGAGCCTAAAGTGAGCCTTATTTTTCACTAACTTTAAGTTAAACGAGAGAGGTTATGGCTAAGGTAAGATTAATTTTAGACACAAGAAAATCAGCGAAAAGTATAGTTAACGGATTATATCCGGTCGCATTAAGAGTATTTCACCAAAAAACAAGGATTGTACGTCTACCCTACTATACCTCCCCTGCCGGATGGAATGACAAATCCATGCAAATTAAAAAATCAGCCCACAAAAACAATCATATTGATTGTGACAAGGCTAATGAAAATATTTATGATAAGCTGCATATTGCACGAAAACTAATCGTTGAACTTGGGGACAGTATCAACTCCATAAATGCCGATACGTTGGTCGGGTATATCCGAAAAGCATGGGACAAAAAAGTGGACACAAAAATACGGGAAGAAGTAGATAACGGTCTGACCTTATCCGAATGGGGGAAGGTAATCGTTGATAGAAAATTAAAATCAAACAACCCCGGCACCGCTGGCTGGTATGCCAATGGCATCAAGGCTTTCACAAAAATGAACGGAGATAAGGATTTACACTTAAATGAAATAACCGTTACCCTATTGAAAAATTTCCAGAGCGAACATGAGGCAAAGGGAAATTCTAAAAATGGCATTAGCTGCTATATTAGAGCCGTAAGGGCCGTTTACAACAGTGCTATTAAGGAAGATCAATTTATTGCCAAAAAAAATCCTTTCGACCACTTTAAAGTACCTTCCACAAGACGGACAAAAAAGAAGGCTATATTAAAAGAAGACTTTATAAAGATTCGAGATGTGAACTATAAAAAAAGATCGCCCATCTGGCATGCAAAGAATTATGCGCTTATCATGTTCAACTGTAGGGGAATGAACTTTATAGATTTGGTAAAACTTCAGATCAAGGATATATCCACAGATCGCATATTTTATGGAAGGAGCAAAACGGGGGACCAGCTTTCCGTTCGCATTACCGACGAACTCAACGAAATATTAAGCTTTTACCTTGATGGTAAATCAAATGAAGACTATCTTTTCCCAGCAAACTATGATGGGAGCACTAAGAGTTTCGAAAAATATAAATCCCTTCGAAGAAGGATGAATGGCCATCTAAAGACCATTGCGAAAGATTCCGGAATAGAGGAGGTGTTTACTACCTATACCATCCGTCATTCCTGGGCCACGATTGCTAAATATATGGGCATATCAACAGAGGTAATAAGCGAAGGCCTGGGCCATCATTCATTAAAGACAACACAGATTTACTTGAAGAGCTTTACCAATCATGTATTGGATGAAGCCAATGAATTGGTTGTTTCTTAATAAATCCAATACTCATCGCCAAAATTCTAAGCGATATTAAAATCAATTATTTAAACATCAAAAGGCTATTCCATTAAGCTCTTATTTGTTAATGTATCTTCAATCGATTCACAGTTCCTATAACAAAAAGACTAACAACACATAAAAGCGTTATCAACTTTTATTTGAATGTTGAAGTGAAATTTATTCTTTCAAAGCTATTTCAAAACTTAAAAAAGATGAAGATAATATTCAATATTACAAGGTTTCTGTGTCTATATATTTTATTTGCCTAATTCTGGTAATGCGTGGAATAGGTGAGACATCTCAATTAATCTCTATATCCTGAAAATTTATCAAACTTTCTGAAACTTTCTGAAATAAACAATGAATATTGGTTAATCATGAATAAACTCCTAATATTGGCCAAAATGAAAATTAACCTAATCTAAATCATACAATCACACCAAAACGAATGAAAACAAAATTAAAAATTATTCTAACACTCATACTGGGGTTAGTTGTGCAAATAACAGTTGCACAAGAATCACAAATCATATCTGGAACTGTCTCAGATTCGGACAACCTGCCTCTACCTGGAGTAAATGTACTAGTTAAAGGGACTACTCGTGGAGTTATGACAGATTTTGATGGCAACTATAGTATAGCTGTTAGTAAAGGAGAAATTTTGGCTTTTACCCATATAGGAATGAAAGCCGCCGAATATCCAGTTCAGAACGCTACTACCATAAACGTTGTACTTCAGCACGATGCTTCCCAACTAGAAGAAGTAGTTGTAACTGCTCTAGGTATTACAAGAGAAAAGAGGTCTCTTGGATATGCTACTCAGGAGGTAGGTGGAGACGAGGTAAACACTGCAAAAGAAGGTAACTTTGTGAATTCCTTATCTGGAAAGGTTGCAGGTTTAAGTGTCACAAAGAGTAGTACATTGGGAGGATCTTCCAACGTTATTATTCGGGGTTATACTTCTCTTACAGGAAACAACCAACCTTTATTTGTGGTTGACGGTGTACCCATAAGTAATGAAAACACAAATACATCGAATCAACAAACTGGTCGTGGGGGATATGATTATGGTAATGCCGCAATGGACGTAAATCCTGATGATATCGCCTCTGTTAACGTTCTAAAAGGTGCTGCTGCATCTGCTCTCTACGGTTCTAGAGCCGCAAATGGAGTAATTATTATCACCACTAAAAAGGGGCGAAAAAACGATAATATTGGGGTAACCATCAGCTCTGGCGTTAGTTTCTCTACATATGACAAAGACACCTTTACAAAGTATCAAAAAGAATACGGTGCCGGTTATGGAAAAATTTATGGTCCCAACAAAAATTCTTATTTTAATGAATGGGATGTTAACGGGGACGGAAATGCAGATCAAGTAGTCCCCTTTACAGAAGATGCGTCCTATGGAGGAAGGTTCGATCCAAATCTACTTGTTTTTCAATGGGATGCCTTTTATCCCGAATCTTCCAACTACATGAAAGCAACTCCTTGGGTGGCACCTCAACGTGGGCCCGAATCAATTTTCAAAACAGGTGTTTCACTGAATAATAGTATTTCCATAGACGGTGGCACAGATATCAGCACTTATAGATTAGGCTACACACTTTATGACCAAGAGGGAATTCTTCCTAACAGTAAAATCAGAAGAAATACAGTCAACTTTAAAGGAACTCATGAGTTCACTGAAAAGCTAACTTCTGGAGTAACTGTAACTTATACTAACACCGATGGAAAGGGAAGGTATGGAACCGGATATAGTAATACAAATATTTTTCAATCTATGCGCCAATGGAACCAGAACAACGTAGATTTTGAAGCACAAAAAAATGCCTATTTCCAAACCGGAAGAAATATTACTTGGAACTATGCAAATGCCGAAGGTGGAAATTTTGATGCTATCTATACGGATAACCCGTACTGGCAGTTATATGAAAACTATCAAACTGATAACAGAGATCGTGTATATGGTGATTTTAATGTGAACTACAAGCTAACCGATTGGGTTAATGCCACAGGTAGAGTTTCTATGGATAATTATACCGATTTAAGAGAAGAAAGAGCAAATGTTGGAAGTAATGGAGTTTCCCGATACGGTCGTTATGATGCGAATTATTCGGAACTAAACTACGATTTACTCCTAAATTTCAACTACAATATTACAGAGGATTTAAACTTTTCCGGATTATTAGGCGCAACGGCACGAAGACAAAAATTTCGCCAGATGCGGGCTAGTACTACTGGAGGATTGGTAATTCCAGATTTATTCGCCTTAGCAAATTCTAAGAACTTACTGGTTCCTCCCGAAGAGGTATATGAAGAACTACATACCAATGGTTATTTTGGAAGCGCCTCTTTTGGGTATCAAAACTTCCTTTTCCTAGATGTAACTGGACGTATTGATGAATCTTCTTCTCTTCCTAAAAGCAACAATTCTTATTTTTATCCTTCGGTTTCCACAAGCTTTGTTTTTTCTGAATTGTGGAATACCAACTGGTTAACTTTAGGTAAATTTCGAGCCAATTTTGCTGAAGTAGGGAATTACGCTCCACCCCTGTCAATTCACAACGTTTACTCAAGTCCTACCAACTTTAGGACTCCGCTATATTCCGTATCAAGCACAGCAAATAATCCTGATTTAAAAAACGAAACCACTAGGAGCCTAGAAGTTGGTTTAGAAATGGAATTCTTTAATCGTAGATTAGGGTTTGACGTAGCAGCTTATAAATCGAATTCTATAGATCAATTAATGCCCGTAACAGTTACTGGCGCCACTGGATTTACAAAAAGATGGGTAAATGCTGGAGAAATTGAGAATAAAGGATTTGAAACAAGTATTCATTTTAGTCCTATAAGAAATGAGGATTTCGAATGGAGAATTAACGCTAATTGGTATAAAAACGAAAGCGAGGTCTTATCCCTATTTGGCGATAATAAAAATCTACAGTTAGCTTCCCTTCAAGGAGGAGTTACAATCAACGCTACTGTAGGACAAGCCTATGGGACTATCTGGGGCACTAACTTTGAATATCTAAATGGAGAAAGAGTTATTGACCCAGATAACGGTAAATTCGTTGTCGATGAAAATCCCCAAACCATAGGAGATATCAATCCAGATTGGAAAGCAGGTATAAGTAATACACTATCTTATAAAAACCTTTCACTTAGCTTTCTCATTGATATTCAGAAAGGCGGAGATGTATTTTCTCTTGACACCTGGTATGGCTATAGAACTGGTGTAACTGCAAATACCGCAGGGTTAAATGAGATAGGAAACCCAGTACGAGACCCTGTATCTGCAGGTGGCGGACTATTATTAAATGGCGTTAATCCCGACGGTTCGCCCAATGATACGCGTACTCATGTCCAGGATCAGAGCACAGCTATAGGATCTAAAGCAGCACCACACGCTTATCATGTATATGATGCCAGCTTTGTGAAATTAAGAGAAGCAACATTGTCCTATAGCCTACCAAAGTCAATAGCCGAAAGAATTTCCATGTCAAATATAACTTTATCTGCAATTGGTAGAAACCTTTGGATCATTGATAAAAATATACCATATTCCGATCCTGAAGCAGGATTAAGTTCAGGAAACATACAAGGGTATCAGTCTGGGGCAATCCCAACTGCAAAAGAATACGGATTTAACTTAAAGTTGCAATTTTAAACAATTATGAAAAAGATAATATTAATAACATTCTTGATTGGAGCCACCCTAGCGTGTTCTGATGATCTATCAGATGTTAATACAGATAGTAAAAGCCCTACAGTGGTAGGAGCTGATGTGCTTTTCTCCAATGCCACCAAGAGCTTGTTTGACCAAATGGTCAACGTCAGTGTAAATAGGAACATCTTTACAATGGTAGCTCAATATTGGACACGAACTACCTATATAGAGGAAGCCAATTACAATCTAATAAAAAGAAATATTAATGGAAGCCATTGGAACATCCTTTATACTGAGGTTCTAAAGAATCTTACCGAAAGTAAATTGATTCTTAGTACAAATCCAAACGCCTCTATACCTGAGGCTCAAACTTTAAACCAACAAGCAATGCTTGAAATATTACAAGTTTTTACCTGGCACGTGTTGGTCGATACTTTTGGAGATATTCCTTATTCAGAAGCACTTAACTTAAATAATAGCACACCTGCCTATGATGACGATAAAGCTATTTATGAAGATCTTGTTATTAGACTAAATGCTGCCATCACTCAAATTGAAGTTGGAGCAGGCGGTTTTACAGCTGGTACGGATTATATTTATGACGGAAATGCCTCGAAATGGAAAAAGTTTGGTAATTCTTTAAAACTAAGAATGGCTTTACGATATGCAGATTTTGATGATGCTAAAGCAACTAAAATGGCGAAAGAAGCCATTGAGTCTGGGGTATTTGAATCCGAAGGAGATAATGCATTTATGGAATACGAAGCTTCCGCTCCAAACACAAACCCAATATGGAATGATCTTGTTGAATCTGGGCGAGCAGATTATGTTGCAGCTAATACACTTGTTAATACCATGAATAAGCTAGATGACCCAAGAAGGGATGATTACTTTGCCCAAAATCAAGGAGAAGGAGTTTATATTGGTGGAACTTATGGTGGTGCTGGAAATACTCACGGTAATAGTACCATTTATAACGAACGTTTTGAAGACCCTACTTTAGAAGGTGTACTTATAGACTATTCAGAAGTGGAGTTTCTAATTGCTGAAGCAGCTGCAAGAGGTTATATTTCTAAAAATGCCCAAACCCATTATAATAAAGCTATTACCTCCTCAATTATCTATTGGGGTGGAACCGAAGTTGAAGCCAATACTTATATTGTGCAACCAGAAGTTCAATATATTCCATCCCTGTGGAAAGAACGAATTGGCGAACAAAAATGGATTGCGCTTTATAATCGTGGATTTGAAGCTTGGTCCAGCTGGAGAAAGCTTGATTTCCCACAACTTCCAAATGCAGTTGAGGAAGATATTCCGGTGCCATTACGATATACCTATCCTACTACCGAGGCCACTTTGAACGGAGATATGTGGAAAGCTGCATCAAGTGCAATTGGTGGAGATGAACAACAAACACCCATTTTCTGGGATGTAAACTAATTAATTAAATCAAAGCCTGCTCAGTTACTGAGTGGGCATTTTTTTGAAGTAGATTAAATATAATCCTTTATCCTTTTTAACCAATCTTAAAATCATGAAAATTAAGTACGTATTCATTTTTGTATTGTTGTCCAACTTTTTTATGCAAGGACAATCCAAAGACAAAAACCTTTTGAAAGAAGCGAAAAGAATCCATCAAAAAGTAATTACCATTGACACTCATGATGATATAGACGTATCCAATTTTACTGCGGATAGAAATTATACCATGGATCTGCCTAATCAAGTAACATTGCCTAAAATGGAAAAAGGCGGTTTGGATGTAGCTTGGTTTATCGTATACACTGGACAAGGTCCACTCACACGAAAAGGCTATAAAAATGCCAGTAAAAATGCAATGGCAAAGTTTAATGCTATTCATCGTTTGGTAGAGGAATATGCACCAGATAAAATTGGTCTTGCCACAACCTCCAAGGAGGTACGCGAACTGGTTGGTTCCGGGAAAAAAGTTGCAATGATTGGTGTAGAAAATGGATATTCAATAGGAACTGACATCAAGAATGTAGAGAAATTTTATAATCTTGGAGCACGTTACATGTCATTGTCCCATAATGGCCATAGCCAATTGAGCGATTCCAATACTGGTGAAATAGACGATATATGGCTGCATAACGGATTGAGCAAATTAGGTAAAGAAGTAGTTAAGGAAATGAACAGGGTGGGAATGATGATAGACGTTTCACATCCCTCCAAAGAGGCCATGCGGGATATGATTGCTCTATCAAAAGCGCCAATTATCGCCTCACATTCTTCAGCGCGTGCAATATGTAATCATAGTAGGAATTTGGATGATGAGCAATTAGAATGGATGAAAGAAAATGGAGGAGTCGTACAAACAGTAGCCTTTAGGCGATATGTGAATACGGAAAAAAACGCGGCTTATTATGCCGGGCTTAATGAAATCTATCAACAGGTTGGAAAGGAAATAGGTTTCAAAATATTAAGTAGAAATGAAATTTCAGAATTGAACGAAAAGCAACTACAGAAATATGCAGACAATTTCCATCATCTAAAAGTAGTTGCGAAGTCTAAAATAGATAATTGGAAAAAAATCGCTCCTCCTGTAAATGTTTCTGATTTTGTAGACCATATCGATTACATAGTGAAAAAAATAGGAATAAACCATGTTGGAATCAGCTCTGATTTTGATGGTAACGGTGGAGTTGAAGGATGGAATGACGCCTCCGAAACATTGAATGTAACTTTGGAATTGGTAAAAAGAGGTTATAATGAAGAGGAAATAGCTAAATTATGGGGTGAAAACCTATTGCGGGTTTTAGACGAAGTTCAAGATGTAGCTTCCAAAATCAAAAAACAAAAAACATAAATTTAACGCTTCTAAAACAAGTTAAAACCATAAATGGATTTAACTTGTTTTATTTTTATTTATCAGGCCTATTGGTGCTCTCTAAATCGAATTCAACTTAAAAGCTAAATCGGATAGGAAATATAGTGGCTTATTATGATTTTGATTCTTTATTTTTCAACTTAATAGGGTCATTACTATGAGCTGGTCAACTTTTTTTCACTCTTGCAAAATAGTCAACAACTCAATAGGTTCAACTGCAGTAAACAAAGGGGCGGTATAGGAATCAAAAAAACGTGCAATGGCTTCTTCTGATATTTCTTTATCTTTTTTGACCAATAGAATCGGAAATGAAGCCGGGATTGTCAGCAGGCTCGGTGTAAGGAATAACCCTGAAATAACTCCTTTATCTTTGTTATAATTATTAATATTTAGATAGGCATGAACGTTATTACTTTTCAAATTCCTATTTATTCTACTGTTTCTTAATTTAATATGAAGTGTATTACTATCAGCAAGGGTTGCTGAACCATTAAACGACTTTTTCTCAAAAGTTGCCTCAATTTCCGATGTTTCCAAAATCACCAATTTACCATTTAGAATTCTACCATTTTTATAGGGCCAGTAAAACACATATTCGCCCACTAAGGTTTTTGACAGTAATAATTTTGGTAAATCATCCAAAGTAGGAGGGGTGATTGTTTCGATAGTGAAATTTTTATTCAATAGAAAAGCGGTGGCCTTAGGATTAGTAGTGCCATTAATTGTTTTAATCGCCTCTTCCTTGGATTCCGCTTTTTCCATAATAACGTTCCCCGCAGTAGGAGAACCATCCCTTTTTATTGTGCTGTACGTGCCTATCAATATTGGCCTGCCATGTTTTATGGTCCCAGAAAAGAACGAATAGAATGCTCTAACGGGGGTTGTATCTCCCTTTTTTTCGAGATATAAAAAAGAATAGCTTTCAACAACATCAAATGTTCCTTTCCAAAGTGAGGATGTATGATTAGGGTCATTAAAGTCAATGGTAGCCCATTTCTTTTCTTTAATCGTTACCAACCCTTTCCCTACTATCTGCTTCGCATATGAGAAATAATATAAGACATAATATGTAGTTTCTACCTTTTGTATTTCCTGGGTAAAATCCAATCCAGTACTTGTAAATGTTTCATTGTCCTTATCATATTTGAGGCCATATTCAGCCAGTATTTTATTGAAAACCTCAGACCTGCTCTTCCCTTCTATTATTTTTTGAGGATATCTCGCTATATTTTTTGCCTTACTTAATGAATAGTAATTTATACGGCTACTCACACGGTTTTGACTAACCTTATGTTCCTTTAGAAAAATAAGTAGCTTATCAATCAATTCCGAATAATCATTTAACCCTAAGTTGTTCATAAGAAAAAGGTTTAGTAATTCTCAAAAATAACAAAATAAAAAAGAAAATTTCTGAAAATTTCTGAAATAAACAGACAGCTATAGTTTAATGGCTCATAAAATTATAATATTACATCTTCAACCAATAATACTATTGAAGGATAACCTCAAACTGAACCCTATGAAAAATAAACTTTTACAAATACAAATTATTTTTGTTCTATTAATTTGTGGCACATCAATAGGCCAGAATGTATCAATTAGCGGAACTGTAAATGACCTTAACGGGGACCCATTGCCTGGAGCATCAGTTGTTATAGAAGGAACTTCTAAGGGTGTGGTTACTGATTTTGATGGAAACTACAGTATTGAAATAGAAAGCTCAGAACTCAAATCAAATGGTGGTCCTTATGTTTATATGATTGCAAGCTATGTAGGTTTTGCAAATAGCAGGATTGAAATTGGTAATAAAACTGTGATTAATTTTAAGCTATCCGAAGATGCAGAATCGTTGGATGAAGTTGTAGTGACTGCACTTGGAATTACAAGGGAAAAAAGATCCTTGGGTTATGCTACAGAGCAAGTGAAAGCTGAAAAGCTAGGCTTATCTGCCGAGAGTAACGTGGTAAACCTTCTTTCCGGACAAGCAGCTGGAGTACAAGTCACAGGAAGTAACAATATTGGTGGTTCTTCTAGTGTAGTCATTAGGGGGGTAAGTTCTCTTGGGGGTAATAATCAACCTCTATTTGTAATTGACGGCACCCCCATGATAAACAATAATATCAATTCTTTAAACACACAACAGGGAACAAGAGGTAGAGATTATGGTAATGGAATAAGTGACATTAATTCTGATGATATAGAAACTATAACGGTATTAAGAGGTGCTAATGCCTCAGCATTATATGGATCCCGAGCTGCGAATGGTGTTGTGTTGATTACCACGAAAAAAGGAAGAGCAACTACAAAAGGACTTGGAGTCTCTGTCACTAATTCATTGGAGATAGGTCAAGTTTTCGACCTTCCTAACTATCAGAATAAATATGGTGGTGGTGCAACACAGAAATTCAGTGACTACAATGGAGAATTAATCCCAGATTACACAACAGATGAGAGTTGGGGGCCGATGCTTGATGGAACTTTGGTTAGACAGTATTACAGCTGGTTTAAGGACGATCCAGACTACGGGAAAAAAACACCTTGGGTTGCTCATCCTAATAATGTGAAAGACTTTTATCAATCTGCGATGAATAAAAAGACGAGCGTATCTGTATCAGGGCGGGGTGAGACTAGTCAGTTCCGGCTATCTTATACGAATCTGGATCAAGAAGGAGTTGTACCCAATAGCAGCTTATCACGTAATTCAATAAGTGTTAGCGCTTCTGATGAAATATCAGATAAACTAACCGCCGGTGCCAACTTCTCCTATATCAACACCTATACAAAGGGAAGACCATCTTTTGGATCCTCTGGAAATGGTAGTGAAGAAGGGTCAGGTCTGGACTCACCAGTAAGAGGAATGGACCAGTGGTTTCAAAGACAAGTCGATTTAAACCGTGCAAAGGATTACCAAACCAAATACGCTTCAAACAAATCATGGAATATTTCATCTCCTACTAATTTGGATGCGAAATTCTGGGACAACCCATATTTCACACTTTATAATAATTATACGGAAGACTGGAAAAATAGAGTATTTGGAAACGTATTTGCAAAATACCAAATCACAAAAAACCTATCTGCCGAAGTCAATGCGCGAACCGATTTTTACACTTTGAGAGCTGAAGCCAGGATTGTTAAAGGAAGTCAAGGAAATCTTTTCAATGGTGGGGAATATCAAGAATCAATGAGGAAATTTCAAGAAAACAACTATGACGCCCTTCTCAGGTATGAAAAGGATATTTCTGAATCATTGTCTCTTACTATAAATGCTGGAGCTAATAGAAGGGATTTTAGTAGTCATAAAAATGGAGGCATAACCATTGGAGGGCTATCAGTTCCAACCTTGTTTAGCCTAGAGTCTTCTGTAGATAGACCTATAATTGAAGACACAACGTTTAAGAAAAGAGTTAATAGTGTTTATTCTAGCGTCAGTTTGGGATATAAGGATTTACTTTATCTGGATGGGTCTTACCGATCAGACTGGTCATCCACTTTGCCTTCTGAAAACAATTCTTACCAATATCCTTCTTTTAACGGTAGTTTTATATTTTCAGAATTAATAGACTCTGGTTTATTGAATTATGGGAAACTAAGGGCTGGCTGGTCCAAAGTAGGTAACGACACCGACCCTTATAGTCTTGTTGGTGCCTTTTCAGCGGGTGTAGGCTATGGCAACTTGCCATTATACAGTGTGCCAAACACACTTAACAACTCCAATTTAAAACCTGAAGAGACCTATTCGAAGGAAATAGGTGTTGACCTCAAGATTTTGAACAACATAGACTTAGGCCTTACATATTACGATAGCTATACCACTAACCAAATAATCACATTGCCAGTTTCATCAACTTCAGGGTATTCCTCTTTCATAATTAATGCGGGGAGATTGAGCAACAGTGGCGTTGAAGCTACATTAGGAGCATCTCCCATACGAAGTCAGGATGGATTCAATTGGGATTTTTCCACCAATTTCGCTAAAAACACAAGTAAGGTAGAAGAGTTATATAAAGATGAATTGGGCAATGAAATTAATTCTGTAGTAATTAACAATAATAGCTCCAGCGTATTCATTACTGCGGAGGTAGGGAAACCTTATGGTACTTTTGTAGTAGATGGGTTCGAAAGAAACGAAAAGGGTGAGCGCCTAGTTGATGCTAACGGTAAATATATTAGGGAAAGAGGCATTAAAAAAGGTAGTTATTTACCGGACTGGACAGGTGGATTTTACAATACTTTTAGTTATAAAGGGTTTTCATTGTCTGCTAATATTGCCGTTCAAAAAGGAGGCCTTATCTTTTCTTATACCAACAGAGTGGGCACACGTTCGGGACAATTCGAAAATACGACAGGCTTAAATGACAAAGGGAATCCTGTCCGGAATCCTGTGGCTGAAGGAGGTGGTGTTTTAGCTCAGGGTGTTGATATCAATGGCAACCCTAATACAGTGTATCAAGATGCAAAAAGCTACTTTAAGAATTTAGACGATTTTTATGAAAACTTCCTATACGATGCTAGTTTTATAAAATTAAGAGATATCACCTTAAGTTATAAACTTCCTCGTAAATGGCTCGATAGAACACCTTTAGATAATATTGCTATTTCAATTTATGGACGAAATATTGCAACCTTACACAAAAACACTCCAAATATCGACCCAGAAGTAACCTATGGATCAGGGAATATTCAGGGGATAGAAAATTCCACCACTCCCGCTACACGTTATTTTGGAATGAACCTTAATGTTAAATTTTAGAATTATGAAAAACCTCGATATGAAAAAAAATAGCATTATGGCATTGGTTTTTACATGTTATATTACCTTAATCGGATGTACTACAGACTTTGAGGAAATAAATACCAACCCCAACAGTCCCGAATTTGTAGAAACATCTCAATTGCTGGCTGCCGCACAGAGTAATGCGAAGAGTACCCTCTTTACTCGTGAAAGAACTTCGATGATGTACGCCCAACATTGGGCAGAAACTGATTATACAGACGAAAGTACATATGCAAACCCAGAATCTAGTTTTTATAGTTTTTACAGTGGATGTTTAGCGGATCTTGAGGCAATTATAAAACTTAACACAGATGAAAAGACCAAATCCTCAGTTGTGGTTTCAGGTAGCAACAATAATCAATTGGCGGTTGCCAGAATCCTTAAAGCTTGGGTATACATGAACCTAACGGATATTTGGGGAGAAGTGCCCTATTCAGAAGCACTTCAAGGCAATTTAAACGCTAGCCCAAAATATGATCCACAATCTGAAATATACACAGATTTGATAAAAGAACTTAAAGAAGCTTCCCTTCAAATAGAAGCAGATGATCTACCTGTAAAAGGAGATATAATCTACAATGGCGATATGATGAAATGGAGGAAGTTTGCAAATTCCCTATTATTAAGAATAGGAATTCGACTTTCCAAGGTAGCGCCGGAAACGGGAAAGAAAATCGTTGTTGACGCGCTAGCTGCAGGAATATTTGAAAGCAATGATGATAATGCACTATACACCCATTTAGAAGATGAGAATAATGCAAATGATCATTATATAAATTTTATCAGACGTCAAGATTATGCCGTAAGTAATACTATGATCGCATATATGGAGGCTGGAAGCTTATCTGCAGTATTCGATCCAAGAATAGAAAAATATGCAAACCCCGCTGAAAATCCTGATCCTTCTAACGGTAATGTCTTTTATATTGGAGATTATGGTGGAATGCCATATGGCTTGACCAGCGAAGCTGCTTTAGATCTTTCCAACACCCTAAGTTCTTTCCCTGGAGATGCCGTAAGAAGTAAAACCACTCCAGCAATTCTTATGAGCTACCCTGAATTACTCTTCATTCAGGCTGAAGCTATTGAAAGAGGTTGGATAGCAGGGGAAGCAAAAGATAAAATGAAAGAGGCGGTTGCTGCAAGTATGGGATATTGGGAAATATCTGATGAAAAAGCACAGATTTATATTGATGGGTTGCTTATTGATCCGAATTCAATGATTGAAACAATCATGACCCAAAAATGGATAGCCCTTTATATGCAAGGGATTACTGCTTGGTCTGAATGGAGAAGGACTAACTATCCTGTTCTATCTCCTGGACCTTATACACAGGCCACAGATCAAATTCCACGAAGAAGATCTTATGATTCTGAAGAGCTTACCCTAAATGGCACCAATGTGAAAGCAGCCATCGAGAGACAAGGGCCAGACAGCTTTGAAACAAGAGTGTGGTGGGATAAAGAGTAAACTTTCCTTGAATATCAAAATTATTACAAAGACCAAATCTTCCTTTAGAATTAGCAAATGTATTGAGTTAGTTTAGTTAACATGGAGTCGGTTTAAAAAATCGATTCCATGTATTTTATGGAAGATTTTATCCTGTATGAAAGTTTAGTCATTATACCGAAAAGCATAAATTAAATATTGATGAAAAAATATATTAAAAAAGTTCCCCAATATATATGGACCCTCCTCGGTCTAATTATGGGAGTATTATTGGGCGGTTTTTTCCCTACCGAATTGGCATTTGTGGGTAAAGGAGTCTCAGTTTTCTTAAACGGTTTTATTGCAATTGTGCCATTGTTGATATTTTTTGCATTGAGTCCGGCAATAGCCAGTTTAGTTAAAAAAGGAAAAGGAGGCAAGTTGGCTACCTATGTTGTTCTGTGGTATGTAGGCACCTCAATTGTTGCGGGCTTGTTAGGAGTTATAATCTCTTCACTACTTTTTGATATGGCACCTTCCACAGGTGAAAATAGTTTTGCGGATGTAATTAGCATGTTTCAAATGCTAAATGGTGAAGCCGGCGCCTCCATGCCACTCATCGCGATTTTAATAGCGGTGCTGGCAGGGCTTTTAGCAATTAAAATACAGGCTCTTGACAACTTTTTGCAGAAAGTTCAAAACGGAATTTCAAACTCGTCAAGCTATTTGGGATATGTAATGATTCCATTGGTGTTTTTTCTCGGAATTACATTAGGGATTAAAAGTGGAGCTAGAGAAAGTCTAAATTATTATTTGCTCATGTCCTTGTATACTTTAGGCCTGTGTTTTCTTTGGTGGCTGCTTTACATTTTTATTATTGTAAAATGGGTGGCAAAACAACCCCTCAAAAAAGTAATTCGCGAATACTATTTACCAACAGCTGTATTTGCTGCTGGCACATGCTCTTCTTTAGCTACATTACCAATAAATATGGCTAATATTAAAAAATATGGTGTCGATAAAGATGTTGCGGATTTTGTGCTTCCAGTAGGGTCGATAATAAATCTAGACACTAGTGCTCTAGCTTACGTAGCCTATGCCCCATTTATTTTAACCGTGATTTTTGATATTCAGATAAGTTGGTCCATTCTGTTTATGGCATGGCCAGCAATAGTTTTGTTTACAATAGCTGCACCGGGGTTACCGGCTGGTATGGGGACCGCATTGTGGAGCTCCACACTATTTGCCTCTATGGTGGGACTTACAGGAGAGGTAAGAACAGAATTTATTGCCACATGGATTGCGCTCTCTGGTGGAATCCCCGATATGATCAGAACGGCAACAAATTGCACAAGCGATGGTTTCGCTGCCATTTTTTTCAATAAATATTTTGGCAAAGAGAATAAGAATAATTAATACTAATCAATTAAAGATAATAAATACGAAAAAACATGAATGATGTAAGATTTGCAAAAAGCTTCAAGAAATTAGTAGAAGTTAACGGAAATGTACAACCGGGAGAAACAGTAGTTATTGTAACCGATTTTTCAATGACCGATATTGCGCGCCAGTTAGCGGTGGCAGTAACTGCCGTAGACGGCATTGTAAGTATGTGCATAATGGACCAGAGAACTTTAGATGGACAGGAACCGCCAAAGCCCATTGCCGCAGCGATGAAAGAGGCCGATGTGATTTATTCCCCAGTGCAATATTCCATCACCCACACCATAGCTATGAAAGAGGCTCTTAAAAACGGAGCAAGAGCAATCTTGATGACTGCTCACAATGAGGAAGTCTTGTTAAGCCCTGCACTATTGAAAACAGATTTTCAAGCACAAGTACCCAAGTGTAAGGCTTTAGGTGAGGCGTTTTTAAAGGGAAATACAGTTAGACTGACATCTCCTAAAGGTACAGACCTAACATTTTCAACCAAAGGAAGAGGAGTTAATGTGTTGACTAATATTCCAAATCCCGGTGAATTGGCACCAGTACCGGATATAGAGGTAAATGTAGTTCCCGTAACCGGTTCTGCCAATGGTAAGCTTGTCATTGATGCCAGCGTACCTTATTTGGGCATTGGAATATTAAAAGAAGATATTATCTGTATAGTAAAAGATGGATTTATCACAAGTATGGAAGGTGGGGAGCAAGCAAAATTCCTAAAGGAAAAACTTGATTCCTATAACGACCCTAACTGTTTTAATGTGGCAGAACTTGGTGTTGGTATGAATCCAGAAGCACGATTAACTGGAAATATGCTGGATGACGAAGGAATTGTCGGTACAATCCACATTGGCATTGGAACTAGTCTTACATTAGGTGGAGAAATCGTGGCTCCAATACACTATGATTTAATTATGTGGGAACCAACCATTGAAATAGATGGGGTGGTGGTGCAACGGAACAAGGAACAACTTTTTTATAAGCCAGAAGAGTCCACTAAATAGATAAAGTAATTATTTGCAAAAATCAGGAAACCTATACCGCTTCGGTCAAAAGATTAGATTTAGATACTTCTTTTTTCCTTTGTGGTATAGGTATCTTCACAATCATACAAGCACCAAAAATAGAATTTAAAGTGGTGTTGAACCATGCTTAGTAAGTTACAAAAGATTGAAATAAACGAATTCTCAATAAATCGCTAATCAATTGCAATAAGAACTTAAATATTATCATTTTCACCATATTGAAACTCATAAAAAGATAAACATTAGTTGTGTTAGGGTGAGAAAATGACAGTCGATTAACTTAAAGAGAACAGCAAACTAAAATGCAATGCAATTAATTTTTAAACTCACACTAGTATTAGGAGTACTCTTGCCAGGAATCATATGTGCCCAGAATATTTCCAAGCGACAAGCTCTTGAAGATGTTGAACAATTTAAAGGTATATTACTCAATGAATCTTCCTATTTAAATAGTAAAGGGCTAAATCTAGAAAAGGAATTAGATTTCCTTTACAATTCATTGGATGAAACGGTTGACATAGAGGGTTTATATTATAGTTTAATGAAAATTGTTGGAAATATTGGTGATCGTCATGCTAGGGTGAGATGGGAAGGGATTAAAAACAGCGAAATCGGATTACCCTTTATCATGGCACCAATTTCAGGTAAGATTGTAGCATTAAAAAAGGACCTTAAAAACGACAAATATCTTCATTTCCAAAAAAATCATCCATTTGTAAAGGCAATTAATGGACTACCAATCGATCAATTTATGGATAGCATTGCCTGGTCCTATAAATATGCCCCTAAATATTCCAAAACCCATTACGTTACCAAAGAGCGGAACTATGACAAATTATTATCAAAAGTTTTCGGCAAATCGGATTCTTATGCGTTCACCTTTACAAATGAAAATGGAGATAAGGATAAAATTATAAATCTTAAGCTGGAAAACAATCCTAAGCTTTGGACGGATATCACCTATAAACCAAATATTGACGATGCTCAGAGTCTATTTAAGATTATAGGTAAAAATATAGGTTATATCAGTATTCCAGCAATGATCGATAGGAACGGTAAATACGGGAATCTATATAGATATGTTGAAGCATATATGCATGATTATAAAAATACTGATGCACTTATTATAGACTTAAGAAACAATGGTGGTGGCACACGACAGTTTTTAATGCAATTGGCCCCCTATTTTTTAAGTCCAGAAGCAAAGCCATGGATAGCCAATGTTGCTAAAATTAGAAGCGACCAAATGATTAGTGAAGATATGGAGTCTATGCAAGATCGTTATTTATATAATTATAATTCCCAAAATCTAACCGATTTAGACCGTAATGAAATTGATCTCTTTATGAATGACTTCAAATCAGCTTGGGAATATGATCCGAAACGATTTTCAGATTATTTTTACATGATTCTTCGACATGATATGGGCGTGAACCATTACTATTATGATAAACCGGTTTATATACTAGTGAACGAGCGCTCTTTTAGCGCTGCAAGTGTTTTTACAACAGCCGTAAAAGGAATGGGAAAGGTGAAAATCGCTGGGATACGTACTGATGGATCTAGTGGAAGAAGCAGGAAATATGACCTTAAGCATACTAAAATCAACCTGAAATTATCATCAATGATATCACTTCAGCGCGATGGTGAAACTTTGGACGCCAACGGTACGGAACCAGATATAATAATTGCGAAGGAAATGGACCAAGTATTGGGAAATAAGGATACACAACTAGAAACATTAATCCGACTCATAGAAAAATAACATTATGAAATCAAAGCTATTAACTTGCATTTATCTTCTGGCTATTATTTCTGGATGTGCCCCAAAAATGTCAAACAAGTATCAAGACATTGTTAGAAAACCCGCCGTTAATGACACGATGAACGCGTCTAAGATTAGCAAGCAGGAAGCTTTGCAAGATCTGGATGAAGTTGCGAAAATAATTAAACAGAATCATTCGTATATCCATACTGTCGATTTTAACTACCAGGAAGCCTTATCTGAAATAAAAGAAAGCTTGGACGATTCCGTATCAGTTTCCGTTCTTGCATTACAAATACATAAACTGGTACAGCATTTAGGTGATTCACATGCTTATGTAAATAACTGGATGGATTTATTGCCAAAACAGTTTGCTCCTGCTAAATATGGAATTAGAAATGGACGCATATTTGCCTACGATTTGAATGTCGACAGCTTATTGGCAAATCAATTTCCTTATGTTAAGTCTATAGATAATGTGCCAATAAAAAAATATTTTGAAAGAGCTGGCGCCATTTCGAGCGGTGAGGGCTCCTCAGAATCCTCAAAGTTTTTTAGGGGTAGACAGTTAATGCAGTACATCGGTTTCATGAGAAGTGAATTAGGTATTGCACAAGGTTCAACTGTCGAATACGTTTTAGAATCAGAAGATGGTTTAAAGGAAAAGAAAGTGGTGCTCCCTGTCTCTACAAAATCGGATTTCACTAAACCTTTCGGCCTAACTAAAGTAAGTAGTATACTCCCAAACAATATTGGATACTTACGTATGTATTCACAAAATGACACAGTATTGCTAAAGAGTATTGATTCCTTAATGATTTCTTTTAAGGATACGCAAGCACTTATTATAGATGCCAGACAATGTGGAGGTGGTAAAAGAAGCAATTTACAGGCTTTATTTCCTTATTTTATGAATATGGAAGATTCCCCTTATATTGCAAATGTGGCAAAACTAAGAATTCCACAAGATGTGTCTGAATTTGACCCCAAAGGCAAATTGGATGTAGGAGATAAAAAATTAAAATATATAGAGGATGACGATACTACTAAAGATGAATTAGAAGCATTACACCGATTTCTTACAGATTTTGAACCAGCTTACGAAGCTTCAAATACCGATTTTACGGATTGGTACTTTATGGCGATGACGGCGAAACCAGGAAAGTTTTATTATGACAAGCCAGTATATCTGATTATGGACTTTGGCGTGGGCAGCGCTGGTGATATATTTGTGTCCACTTTTAAAAACTGGAGAAATGTTACTCTGGTGGGCTCACCTAGCAACGGTAGAAGTGGTAATAGTATAACAACGAAACTCCAGCATAGTGGTATCCCGGTTAGGCTATCCACAATGATTTCTTATCAAAAAGACGGAGGATTATTTGATTGGGTCGGCATTCAACCAGATGTTAATATTGAACCAGAAATATCGGATTGGTTAGAAGAAACCGATACGGTTTTGGACCAGGTATTGATTATGGCCAATAATTAGGAGTTCACATCACTATAATTACTTGGATAATTATAGGGTTAGAAGTTCAGGCTATTTTAAACGTTAACACATTAATTAAAAACTCCGTTCTTTTCATATGAATAGCTACTACATCAATTTTTATTGACTCATCAAGATTCCAATTTCTTTATAGAATAGAAGATTTGTCATATTATACTTCTAAATTAAAAACCATTAGAAGGGTGTTAGCCATTTGAGTAGATAGTGTCATTCAACAGGGGTCAGATGACTTTAAAAAAATCTAACCTCTGTTATTTTATCCTTATACATATAACAAAATCTAAAATCACTCAATTATATACTTACTGATATCGCGATATTCAAGTTTTCTGTGGTGTTCAAAACACTTATTGACCATCTCATCCAATATATTTCTTGTAATCTATAACCCCATAATAAATTACTCAAAATGTCCATCCCAATAAGGATTTCTAACTCTTGTAGCTCCTCCTAAGGCATTCATGAGCTGAATTAAAAACTGAACGGACATATCATTCAAATTTAGCACGTTCTCCCCGATCCAATTTGTAATTAGTCCATTCTTTTACTTTCCTTAATCAAAGCTTGCAGAATAACTATAGCAAATCCGGTTATACTCTCCCTTCTTTTACTATGTGCCGCGTCTACAGTGTTTGACAAAAATCCAAGTTCTAGCAACACACCTTGGCAAGAAGATTGGGTTTCCCTAAGCACTTGAAAATTGGCGTATTTCCTTCCCCTTATTTTATAACCCAAGGAATTGTGGAATATATCCAGAATTGATTGCGCCAAGTATTCGGATTCTCTTCGGTAGTCCTGAATTTTTAAATCTTTAGGGTGTTGAATATAAACCTCAATTCCCTGTGCCTCCTTTCTTGTTGCCTGATTACAATGAATGGACACATAAACATCAGCCTGCAACGCCTTAGGTAATTTTGTCCGATCAGCCAATGAAATTAAAGTGTCGGTATATCTGGTCAAGTAAATATCCAAATGATTGTTATAAAGTTCCTTATTCAGCCGGATTACCTCTCTAGCTACTTCCAGGACAACACCCTTTTCCCTTATCCCATTTACCCCGATTGCCCCTGAATCCACACCCCCATGCCTGGATCCAGGACAACTATTTGTCGATTATTTTGTTGGGCCAAAACTGTACAGCAGTTAAAGGCCAATCCTATACAGAGCCAAACCATCCAAAGTAGTTTCATAATTCAATAAAAATTTAGTGCGTGTTGCACAATTTTCATCGATTTCCCAGAATCACCTATAATCCGTGAAATTTTAACGCTTCCGAGTGTTAAAATTTATTCGATTCCAATCAATTTGTACAATCCTTTGGAAATTCCCTAATGAATAATTAATCAAATGCCCAATTCCGATTACTCGGGAAGGCATAAAAAAAGTATCGTCATGAAAAAATCATTCAAATCAGTTTTACTGCTTCTTTTGACAACCTTACCAGCCTATTCCCAAATCGGGGGAATAGAAGACTCTGTTAACGATGTTTCAGATACCATCAGAACCATTTTTCCGATCATTTTGGGTGTCATCTTCCTTATTGGGTTCTTATTCAACGCCGGTCATTTTTTTGGGGAAAACGCGGACCTTAAAAAAGGCATCACTAGGGTACTAGTCTTTGTCCTTATTGCTGGCGCAGTGGTAGGCATCTTTACTTATTTAATCGGAATTGTGGTCTAATGAATATCAAAAGATGAAAAAATTCGAGGTTTATAGGAATATTAGAAAAAGGGCTATGATATTCGGCTTGCCAATATCATTATTCGCACTACAAATATTGTCCATAGTCGGTTCTTTGATGGTAATTATATTCTCGTTTAGCCTATCAATTAGCATAATTGTATTTGTCTTCAATACCCTACTCTATGTATTCTTGACCAGGATTACCATCAAACCGATTCCCTTCCTCCTATTTGGCACATTTCCAAAAATCATCAGTAATAAGAAATCCACATCCCTGAACTATGGAGAAGATTGACCTTTTTTCTCAGCATCCCATTGCCGACATCCAATCTAATATTGTCTTTGCTAACAATGGCAATGTGGTACTGTGTTTTGAAGGGATCTTACCGGAAATCTATTCCCTTTCCGAAAAGGATTTTGAGGATATCCACAGTACTTGGTTCCAAGCGATAAAATCTTTGCCCATAGGATGTGTCATCCACAAGCAGGACATCTATACAAAAAAACCATACTCCTCCAAAAATTTGCCCAAAACCACTTTTTTGGCAAAGGCCACACATCAACATTTCAAAGGTCGGGAGTATATGGAACATCGATGCCTCTTATTCTTCATACTTACCAAAAATAAGGCCTTGAACAATGCCAAATATGTAAACCCCTTTCGAAAGGTTCCCAAAGGGATCCATTTGGAAATGGATGACCAGGTCAGAAATTTCATAGCATCCGTTAACGATTCCGTTTCATATATCAACAACAGTCGCAAAATGAGTTTTTCTTCCTTGGGGTCCAAGGAAATCCTCCAGGTCACCGATAATTACTTTAATGGTTTCAATGAGGGCTTTGATACAGATATCCTTATGGAAAGGTCACAGGTCAACATAGGGGAGAACTACTTTGACGTTTTGGCCATAAATAGCGAGCTGTGCTTTGGTGATAGTGTACAGAGCAGTAAGACCAATGAACGGTTTACCTCGGACGATTTTGTATTCCATCAGGGGTTTATAGATGGGGTCGGACTTACATTAAACGAAAACCATATTGTAAATCAGATCCTTTATCTGGACGACAAACATAAATGGCGCAAGCTCTTGGACAAGAAAATCGAGGAACTTAACAAAAGTTCCAATTTCGGTTCCCAAAACAAAGTAACGCTCACCAAAGTACAGCATATCCTGGATCAGATCAATAGCGATGACAGTTCACGGATTATCAGGGGCCATCTAAACATCATCTATTGGGATCGAGAGATAAAGCAGTTAGAAAAAATAGGTTCGAAAATAAGGGCCGAGTTCAAGGAGCTAGATATCATCCCCTATTATCCAAGGGGCGAGGAACGTAAAAATTACATTCTGAACAGTTATTTCTGTTTTTCCCCAAACTTTTCGGACCATGACCTTTATGTGACCGATCTAAAACATGCCCTTTGTCTCTACATCAATAATAGCAACTATAAATCTGACGGCACCGGAATTATTTTTAATGACAGGGTGCATAATATCCCAGTCCTCAAAGATGTCTGGGACGAAAAGAAAAAACGTATCAAGGCCCGGAACTTTGCCATATTCGCCCCCACAGGAGAAGGCAAGTCCTTCTTGGCCAATAATATACTCCGACAGTATTTTGAAATCGGGGTACGCCTGGTCATTATCGACCTTGGCGGATCCTACACCAAATTTGCACGGTTGTATCCAGGACAATATACCATACTTAGATATGAGAGCGGTAAGAATTTAGGCATAAATCCATTTTACATCCAGAAGCAAGAAGTCCTTAGCCCTGAACGTTTAGAAGACCTATCGGTATTCCTATTTGAGCTTTTGGCCTCAGATTTAAAGGCTTCCAAGGCACAATCGGTATCCATAAAAAAAATACTACAATACTATTATCAATCCGTTGAGGAAGGACATTCCCTGGGCAGTTTCTATCGATTTATAGAAGAACGTCAACAAAACCTGTTGACCGGACTAAAAATACAACCCGAGTATTTTAACATAGCAGGCTTCCTTCATATTATGTCCGAATATGTAGGCGATGGACTCTATAGTTTCCTGTTCGAAGTGAGTGAGGACCAGACCTATAAGATTGAGGACAAAAGATTGATTGTCTTTGAACTGGATGAAGTAAAGGACAATAAGGAGATTCTTTCGGTGATGCTAAAACTGATCAAATCGGCCATCCAAAGGACTATCTGGAAGAACCGTGCGGAAAAGGGGATCATCTTGTTCGATGAGTTCGCCAAACAGCTCAAATTTGATAATGTGTTGGAGAGTGTGGAATTCTACTATCAGGCTATAAGAAAACAGAACGGGGCCATTGGGATCATTCTTCAATCCATCAACCAATTACCCAACAATTCTACATCAGCGAGCATCCTCGAAAACACACAGGTCATCTATAGCCTCAATAATGAGAAGGGTTATGAGAATCTGAAAAACAGGCTTAACCTGTCCAGCCATGACCTGAACCAACTGAAATCGATCAAGAATAACCTGACCGGTTCCCGAAAGTATACCGAAATGTTCATCAAGATCGGTAAGGAAAGCAACATTTTTAGGTTGGAAGTTCCCAAGGAGGTCTATGCGGCCTATTTAACGGACGGAGCTGAAAACGAGTCGATCTTGGCGCTGTATAAAGAACATCGGGACATGGAAAAAGCCATAAAAATTTTTATGCAACAGTCTTGATCCAATTTAATAGTAACAGTTAAAACCATAAAAAGATGAAACACAAAATCATGAAAATCATTTTAGCAGCAACATTTTCACTACTTATTGGTGTTAGTGGAACTGCCCAGGGAATGCCCGTGTATGACAACACTAATTTCATATCCTTTATGAAATCCCTGTTGGAATCCGGAAAACAGACCTCACAATTATTAAAGACCGTAAAATTTCTAAAACAACAGAAAGAGAACGTGGACAAGGTCAATAATGTCATCAAACAACTAAAGGCGGTAAAGGAACTTGCCAATAGCAATCAACGTCTGTTCGATATTGTACAGGATGATCTAAGGGATATTTTCAACTCCCCCTATATCAAACCAAATGAAGTTACCAGAATATCAGAGTCCTTCAATGACATCATAGAGAACTCTTTGTCCGGGATGGATTATATAGAACAGGTACTTACCAGTGACAATATGAGGATGACCGATGCCGAACGCGCTTCGGTTCTCAAGGAAAAGGAACTACAATCCAAGGAAATGGTAGCAGAAATTGAATCCAAGACAAGACGGTATCGGGAGATCATCGCCTTTAGGGAAATGCAGGACAAGATCAACAATCGCGAAGCCAACTACTAATGACAGATATTCTTTTAGGGATCGGGCTCGAATATGTGGATACTGTTTTTCAGATGATCAAAAACAGTGATTTCTCACGATATACCATCACAGGTATGAAAACCCTTGCTGTGCTATTTTTCCTGATCAATATCCTGAAAAAATATAATGAGGGCGTAGCGAACAATGAGGGATATACCTGGGGCCTGACCCCTACCGAACTGGCAAAGAATTTTGCAGTGGTCATTTTGGTGATATTTTCCACCCAGGTATTGGCGGTGTTCGATACCATTTTGGTGGCCATCGAGGGCCAATATAGGAACACGGCCCCGGCACTCCTCCCGTTGCAGATGCATGATATTGACATAGAACAGGATGTGGGTGCCTTGGACGCCGCCAAGAAAGCCATGGCCCTATTATTCGAGTCTTTGGTCACCCCCTTGTACGGACTCAAGATCTTGGCCTTTATTGTTGGTTTGTTCCTATGGTTGTTGGATCTCTTTATCTATCCCCTGTTTTTGGCGGAACGATTCTTTTTGTTGGGAATAATGCAGGCCTTTTTCCCATTGGTCATCAGTTTGGCGGTATTTGAAAAGTTTCGATCCTTGGCCTATAATTTTTTCAAGCTGTATACAGGGATATATATGATCGTGCCCGCCTTCTTTTTGGTAAATGTTTTTATCAATCACCTATATACGGAAGTGAACACCAACTTTTGGTCCAGCTTGTTCGGTACCGACTGGGGAAGTAGGATCTATGCCCCTGTGGTGCAATTGGGGTCGATAGGGTTCATTGTACTGCTAAAGTTCAAATTATACCGCAGGGCGATCTCATTTACCATTCGGCTTTTTAGTGGTGCATAATTCATAGCAGGACTCAACGGAAACAGAAATACCAACCAGTAAATAAAAAACACAAAACTGATGAAAACACCATATAAAAACATATATAATCTCCTGAATCAAAACCGGTTGATAGTCTGGTCCCTGGTCATTGGCACCACTGTCACCTGTATAGTCGCCATTTTATCGGTTATAAAACTACAAAGGGAAACCGTCAACAATGCATTTATGGTCAATACAGATGGCAACGTAATTCCATTGAAACTGGTTTCACAAAAGGAAAACCTGGCGGTGGAGGCGTTGTCCCATTTGGAACTGTTCCATACTTATTTCTATAATATCGATGCCAGCAATTATCAAAAGAATTTGGAGAAGGCACTATGGTTGGGAAACAGCGCCGTTGATGCGCTGTACAGGCAGAAAAAATCCGATGGGGTATACAATCGCTTGTTGCAGTATTCCCTGATCCAGAAGGTGCTGCAGGTGGATTCTGAAATAGACCTGTCCAAAGAACCCTATAGCTTCCAGACCACAACTCGTTTTGAAATCAATCGGGGAACCGTTGTGGATTCCTATGAATTGGTAACCACCGGGAACTTGATCCATGTGGACCGGAATTATCCCAAAAACACCCATGGGCTTTTGATCACCGATTATTTTGAGAAATCCTTAAAAAAATTGCGCAATGAGAATTGAGAAAAACAAAATGGTGTTTGGCTCCGTATTACTGGTCATTATCCTCTTCATATTAGCATATACCATGATGATCATGGAGAATGAGGATAATGGAGACAAGACATTGGAACAGACAGAAGTGCCGAAATTGGAACAACAACAGAAAGAGTATACCTCTAAATTGGAAGCGGTGGACAACATTCCAGAGGAACGTGTAAAAAATGCCCCAAGCGTTTACGACGAACGATTTCTGGATTCTACCGGGGTATATGACCCTGACTTTTTGGATAAGGATAAGCAGCGTATAGTGGACAGTATTTACAGTCAGGGAAGGATAGATTACACAGAAAACAAGTACCGAAATACAGATCCACCTAAGCAAACCATGATCAAAGCTACTGCCAAGGATACTTTAGAATCTGAAGTCAACGAGCCTATATCCTCCAAGGAGTTGGCACTGGAGCATCAACTGTTCTTTGCTTCGGACCCACGACCGATCGCTATTTCTTTTGATCCAAATATTCAGGAGGTTTATGCGGAAGTGGAAGGGGACCAAGTGGTGAAGGTCAATACCAGATTGAGGATGCGCTTGTTACAGGAATTAAAATTGGGCACTAAAACAATTTTAAAGAATACCTTGATTTATGGGGTGGTCAGTTTTCAACCCAACCGGATCCTTATAAAAATCGACAATATCGACCATATTCCCGTAAAACTAAAGGCCTTCGACCTGCAAGATGGACTTGAGGGCATTTATGTAGAAAATAGTTTTAGGGGGGAAGTGACCAACGAAGTAGTAGATGATATTATAAATGACATCAATATTGCCGGAGTTCCCCAAGTAAGCGGTATCAAAAAAGTATTCCAACGCAGCAATAGAAGCGTAAAGGTTGCCGTGACCAACAATTACAAACTCATTCTAAAAGCCCATTAAAACGATAAATCCTTACTGCAATGAGAAATTCAATAACCTTCATCAGCCTTTTTTCTGTTTTGAGTTTTACCCAAGCGCAGAACTCTGTGGAAGTCGACACCATCTTCGCCAATGAACAAAAGACCGTTTCTATGTTCTTTCCTAAACCCATTCGCCAAGGAATTACGGGTTCCTCCAATTATGCCTTTAGTTACAATCGGGAAAAAGAACAATATTTTGGACTGCTGCAAGCCATGCCCGGAAAGGAAAGCAATCTTTTAGTGGTTACCAGCGATGGGGAGGTCTACTCCTATTTATTGCGGTACTCCGAAAAGCTGAATAGACTCAACTATTTTATCCCAGCTTCTAAAAGTATCGGTAATGAAAGGAGCGGTCTCATTAAATTCCCAATGCAAAAAACATCTTTTGCAGACTCCGATACCTTTACCAATCCGTCCAAAACTTTGGACTATCCCAAACTCTGCTCCCAACTGCTACGAAACCCTAGGCCTTTTCACCAAATAAAAAAGAAAAAAGGAATCTCAATAAGAATGACCAAAAGCATCTATTATTCCACAGACGTGTATATCATATTCGAAATCTCCAACAGTTCCGGAATCGATTATGAAATCAACTCCTTAATCCTTTTCAAAGTAAATGGCAATAAAAGACGAAAGGCTTCTTATCAAGAGCTTCCCCTCTCCCCTATTGTTCAGTTTAACATGCCGCAAGTAGTTCCCAAGGGGCAAGCGGTCGAATTCGTATTTGTGTATCCCAAATTTACTTTGGGGGCACATGAGAAGCTATTAGTTAAACTGGATGAGTTGAATGGTGCTAGGGATGTGGTGTTAGGATTTAAATGAACAAAGGGCAACGATACATTAAGAATATACTCTAGGTGAAGAACTTGATATAAGGGTAACAAAACCGACTTCACTCCATTAAAATAGAATATATATATTCTATTAAAAATCAGAAACTTCATTAAACCATCTGACAACCGGACCGAAATTGAGGGTATTTATTCGCTCGGTAATTTCAACTAATTTAAAATGCGTAATTTTATAATAAGAGCCAAGTATTACCTTTGAATTAAACATTACATTCCTTTATAGTTGGATCTCCACATTTTACACCACAATCTCGTGGACTTAATATAGTATTATACTTTAGGCTCTTCTAGCCAATAAGCCTCAATCTCTTCCAATGATTTACCCGCTGTCTCAGGTATGTATTTCCACATTAAGTAAAGATACGGCAAACACATAATTGCAAACAGTAAAAATGTGCCGGCTGGTGCTAAAATCTCTAACAACCAAGGAGTAAGTTGCCCTATAAGATAAGTCCCTACCCAAAGCGAAAATCCAGCAATAGACATCGCAATTCCGCGAATTTGATTGGGGTACATCTCGGACAGCAATACAAAAATGACTGCGGAGATACTAATTGCAGTAGCAAAAACATAAAAAAGGAAGAGGATTAAAAGATAAATACTTCCTATGCCCAACTCTTCTCCATACACGAAATAAAAACTAATTAACATTAAGGATAGAATCATACCTGTATCCACCCCACCAAGCACATATTGCTAACCTGATTTCTTGGATTTAGCTTTGCCCAAAAATAGTATAAGATGAGCAAGGAACAGGAAATGTTTGCCCTAATCGGAGAATTTGAGAGCAGTCCCCTTAATGGGAGGGACTTCTGTAAGGCCAAAGGTCTGCTGCCCTCCACCTTCTATTACTGGAAAAAAAAGAGGGCCGAGGAGGTAGGTGCCATAGGATTTGTAGAGATAGACTCCGACCCGGTCCCGGATGGGATCTTGGAACTTATTTATCCCAATGGCACCCGTATCCGGTTGAGTACCTCACAAATTCCATTGATCGGCAAACTCCTCAGGCTTTACTAATGTTTGTCCTGGGTTCTTACCATACCTACCATTTTTATCCAAGGCCGTGCGATATGCGCAAAAGTTTCAATGGCCTGAGCGGTCTGGTCCAAAATGAACTGGGAAGGGAGCCGGCCAGTGGGGATGTATTCATTTTCCTGAATCGCAACCGTACGCACCTCAAACTGCTGCACTGGGAGGCCGGTGGTTTTGTACTATATTACAAACGTCTGGAACAGGGCAGTTTTACCCCGCCCATCTTTCAGGGCAGTTCTTCCACTATTACCTGGTCCGAACTGGTGCTGATGGTCGAGGGACTTCAGATAAAAAAGGCTCATCAAAAACTTCGGTATCCACGGTGAAAAAAGCGATAAAAAATCAATGAATACAAGGGATTCCGCTTGGTCAATAACATCATTTTCCGTATCTTCGACCTATGCAAAAACCCTTGGAAAACCTCTCTAAAGATGAACTTTTAGCGCTGCTTGAAAAGCAGGGGGGATCCATTCAAAAGCAGGTCAAAAGATTCGTAAAAGTCGAGCGTGACCTTGCCAGGGCAGAAAGAGAAAATACCGACCTTAAATTCCAATTGGCCTATTACAAACGTCTGGTCTATGGCCAGAAAAGGGAACGCTTCGAGGGCGATAAAAACCAAATGAGCCTTCCCTTTGAAATGGAACCTGGAAAGGCGGAGGAACAAGAGGTGGAGCTCAAGGAAAAACTCACCTATGAGAGACGCAAAAGGACATCGGCCCATAAGGGAAGGGTGGCCCTTCCGGACCACCTGCCCGTGGAAGAGATCAAGATCTACCCCGAGGGCGATCTGACCGATATGGTATGCATCGGGGAAGAAGTGACCGAGGAACTGGAATACGAGCCCGCCAAATACTACATCAAACGCTACATCCGCTATAAGTATGCTCCCAAAAATAAAGAAGGAGTGGTAATAGGTGCACTTCCCGATCGGGTGATCGAAAAGGGTATTCCCGGGGCAGGATTGTTGGCCTCTATCCTAGTCGATAAATATCAGGACCATCTCCCGCTCTACCGACAGCTCCAGCGGTTTAAAAGACAGAATATCCCGATAGCCTCCTCGACCCTGGAGGGCTGGACCAGACAGAGCCTTAAAATACTGGATATTCTTTACCAATACCTTTTGGAGGACACCAAGTCCCAAGGGTATCTGCAGGCGGACGAGAGTCCGATCAAGGTCATCGATAAGAACAGGAAAGGCACCACCCATCAAGGGTATTACTGGGTGTACCATAGTCCTATGGAGGGTACCGTACTCTTTGATTACCGGAGCGGGCGTAGCCGGGAGGCCGCCAATCATGTATTGGCCGGATTTAAGGGCTACCTCCAAACCGATGGCTATATTGTCTATGACAAGATAGGCAAACGTGAGGGGGTCACCTATCTGAACTGCTGGGCCCACGCACGAAGGGAATTCGACAAGGCCCTGGATAATGATAGGGAGCGTGCGGGGAAGGCGCTGACCTACATCCAAAAACTATATGCGGTAGAAGCTGCCGCCAGGGAAAGGGGCCTCGATCCCCAAGAACGCAAGGCACTTCGTCTAAAAGAGTCCCTGCCGGTGATCAATGAACTGGGAAAATGGATGTACGGGCAGACAAAAAATCATCCGATGCTTCCAAAGAGCCCTATCGGAAAAGCCTTCCGGTATACCATGGACCGTTGGGATCAGCTTAGCGCCTATCTTTATGACGGCATCCTGGAAATCGATAATAATCTAGTGGAAAATGCCATCAGGCCCCTGGCCCTAGGAAGAAAGAACTATCTGTTCGCCGGTTCCCATGACGCGGCACAAAGGGCCGCCTGTATCTACTCCTTCCTTGCCATCTGTAAAAAGCATCAGGTGAATCCTTACCAGTGGCTAAAGTATACACTGGAAAACATTATGGGCATCAATCATAAAAATATCCGAGGTCTGTATCCACAGAACTACAAGAAATTACAGTTGCAAGCTTAGATGATTCGCTAATAGGTCTATTAAAAAATAATATTATAATTTGCAATATGTGCTTGGTGGGGTGGATACCTATAAACTGGTTAGATTTAAGCAGTCGGTACAATTCCGTAAGGTTTCCTTCTTTGGCTTTTTTGTTCAGGATACGATGATGTTTCCCCATTTTTTCAATATAAATAGAGCATAAGTTAAGAAACCGTCCAATGTATTCTTCTTTAATACTATTTGCTTCAGCTAAAGCAATATTATTATTTTGGAGTTTTTCATTTGCAACCAACGTAAGTTTACGGGCTTCTGAAAGTTTATAAAATTGGCGAATTATGAATATAATGGTTAGAATCAGTAACACTGATAAAATACTAGCAAGGATCAGTAAAGTCTGAAGTCTCTTTTTTTGGTGCTCCCTTTCTAACTGATATGCATTTTCTATTAATGGATACACTCTAGATATCTGAATGCTCCTCAAACGAGCATTAAAGAAATTCGCATCCTCTAAGCTCTTTAGCATTTGTTCCCTATTCTGTTTGTAGCCCCTCTAGAGCTGCCTTTTTAACAGGACTGTACACTAGACAAACAGGTCATATTGGACTTTCTACTCATAAGTTTGCAATGTTCAAAGACTTTAAAACAATGCCAGCATATTTTAAAGAAGCTGGTTATTACACAGGGTTTTTAGGCAAAACTCACATAAACCCCGAACGCTTAGTTGAGGACTATATTGATCACCGTGCCATTAAAGAAGCTAACTTTTCAAATACTATAAGCATAGAAGAATATGCTAATCAAGCAAAATCTGTAATGAAAAATGCTGCGAAAGAAAATAAACCATTCTTATTGATAATTAATTACGCAGACGCACATAGAGAGTTTATAGAAATTTCTGAAAGTGGTTATCCCACTGTAAAAATCAAAGACGATATTGAACCTTTACCATGGATTGGATCAGACACACCGTATTTACGTCATGAAATGAAAAACTATTATAGCTGTATAAATCGTTTGGACGAAGGCATCAAAATGGTACTTAGTGATTTGGATAAATTAAAGGCTAGGGATAATACTTTAATTATTTACATTAGTGACCATGGAGCTGATTTCCCTAGAGCTAAAGGAAGTGTTTATGAAGCTGGACTAAAAGTTCCTATGATATTGAATTACCCAAAAGTGTTCTCTCAAGGAAAGGTAGAAAACCGAATGGTTTCGACTCTAGATATTTTACCTACAATGCTTAAATCAGCTAATATAAAAGTACCTAAAAACCTTGTTGGCAACACTCTTCAAGATATAGATTCAAGTATATTAAATGGACATGAATTCATACACTCTTTTACAACGGGTTCTGCTCCAATTCTTTTATTTATGCAATTTGGAATAAGAGATAAAAGATTTAAATTAATTTACAATCCATCTCGCGACTTAAATTTGCTAGCAGCTTCTCGTTACGTGTTAAGCAATGTAAGCAAACAACACCAAATAAATGCATTTCTTTATCCAGAAGAGTTGGAGCTATATGATTTAGAAAAGGACCCCAATGAATGGAACAATCTAGCTTATGACCCTACATACAAACAAATTAGGGAACACTTGTGGACTGAAATGAAAATCTTTCAACATAAAATCAAAGATCCATTTATCTATAAAGAGAATATTGAGTTTTTCATTAAAGAACAAAAAATTTATAAAGATCCTTCAACTTATAGAGGAGTAAAAGGATTTGAATGGCCACATCTTGAATTATTTAGAAAAGCTAACCGAAACTAAAAAATTGTCTAGATTTAAATATATCCATCTAATTAACAAATCTATTTTCCAATTAAATTTATAAAAAAAGTATAGAATAGGCTGAGTGGTCTTTTACTTTAAACAGAATCCGAAAGACAATGTAAATGTGCTTTTCTGCAACGGACTTATAAGTTCTATTGGGGCCACTTCAATTCGATTATTTCTTTCGATGATTTGGTCAAGAAGAAAAAGTAAACCTAATTTTTCTTTTCAATTAATATTTATCCAGTTCACACCTCTCCTCAATTCCCTGGCTCAACATAAAGCTCCCTCCCCCATTCGGACAACTCCTTTTCTAAGTAGATTTCATTATGGAACAGAGTCTCAAATTCAGCAACCAGCTCTTTTACTGCTTTCCGATCAACCATACGGATTCGGGTTTCGTAGTTGTTTCGCGTACCATTGTTAGTGAAGTTCAGTGAGCCCAAATAAGCGATCTCATCATCGATCAAGTATATCTTGCCGTGGATAAAAGGATGTGAATAGGAGTTGCTTTCTGGAGTAGTAAAAACCTTGAAGGGAAATAACTGACTATAGGAATAATGGTAGATTTTGGCGTTTCTAATTCTCGAGGTATAATACCGAATTAAGAAGCATACTGGAAGTAACGGTATAAACCCCCATAAAACCATCCGCTCCTGAATCAGAATTGCAGTTGCAATTAGTGCCAGAATCAAAAAGGTCAAAATAAGGAAAAGAAGTTGTTTCCTTTTGCGCCATTTTAATCGTTGGGCTTCTGCCTCCTTGTCGATCGTTCTATCCTGAAAGATAAGTTGGTGTATATTCTTTTGTCTATCCCCATAAAAATCTTCAATCGTATCTACGGTTATCAGCTGCACCTCAATTTCCTTGTAGTGAAGGTCGATCAACTTTCGTACCAAAAAGGGAGAAAGAAATGGGGAAACGATCTTAACGGAACGCTTGGCATTCCCAATATCTTCCATCAATTTTTTTCCGGCTCCAGTTCCGATATATACATCGCAGATGGCCTGATTAAAATACATGGTCTATTCATTTTTGGTTACCTATTAAATTACGAAAAGTCGAGCAAAACCTAAAACAGCACATACCACCAAATCAATTAGTTATCAACAAATTACTGACGTTTGGACGTTAATATGAGGAACTGCTGAACTTCCAAATGGATCCGATTAAAGTTTTCCAGTATTGCTCCATCACCGATGGGGAATTTAGGTGCGGGAAGCCCTTTCACTATATTGGGTTTTGGGAAGCGCACTTTTTTATCCTTTCCATCGGCAAAGGCAATAAACTCCCCTTCCTTCAACCTAAAAAATTCTTCTGCCCTGATTTTACTCACCTCCCTCTCCCCTTTTGTAATCCTTGTGTCGGATTTGAAGGTGTCCTGTCCCTTGCTCACACTCTTTGTCGGCCGTTTTACGATTTCAAAAAATCGTTCGTAATATCGTGCCGTATCGGGATCGTTAGCCTTGCCAAAAAACTGGTAGGATAGGTTGCTCAGTATGGCTCTACTTGCCTTGTCGCCATACATGATATCGTTTTGAATTTTATCCTGTAGCACATAGATTGTAGCAATATCATAACTCCTTAAAGTTGCTGGAATCCTGTGCATATTTAGCAATCTAATCGTTGGCGCTTCTTCCATAAGGATAAAGGAGCGCTGGCGGCCACGTATGCTCAACTGCTTGGTAATGGTGTGTATAATAGTGGCTATCACCGGGGAGTAGGCGGTTTCAAATTTTGGGTTGTTCACAATGGAAACCACCGAAGGATGCTCTGGATTATTGATATCCAATGGCACTTCATCTGCGGAAAGTGCCATAAATATCCGTTGGGTACTGATTTTTTTAAGGGCATTGGCCAAGGTGCTCATCACCCCTGCAGTTTGGCGTTCCGAATCCTGCCCGGAAATAAAGGCATCCGCCATGGCCTTTGAAGTGTAATCTGAACTCAGGAACTGTATTAAGTTTTTGGTATCCAGGTACTGAAAGGTGGCAATAAGATGTGGCAAGGTACAATATTGCTGATGGCTAGTTTTCAACTTCCAAATAAGCCCTCCCAGAAGGCCTTCCACGGCATCGTTAAAGAACTTTGAGGAACCCGAGGCAATAGATTCCCGCTGCTCCAAAAGATTCTCCAACAGCACCCGGGAAACCTCATTGACACTTTCTTCATCCTCCATATACCGTGGTGCTATAGGGTTCACCCGACTATGAATATCATCAAATGAAATAATATGAAATGGTATTTTGGAGTCCTTAAAAAGGGGAAAAGCCATTTCGGTAATCTCAAAATCCTTGTAATCATGAATTACTCCAGAAAACTGGTGTTGGTTAAAGTGTTTTAAAAAATTATAGACTACACTTTCTGTTTTGCCACTTCCCGCCGACCCTATAATAGAGGCCCCTCTTCGTATATTCCTTAACACCAGGCTGCCGTTCAATAATTTAAACTTCACACGATAACTTTCAGGATCCTTGGGACTCCTTAAACTATAATTAAAGTAGATAAAAAACCCTAGATTGGCAATCTGAAAAGGCAACAACCAAAACAGCATAATTTTAATAAAAATTGGCCAACCATGCTGCCATTGAAATATTCCTCCCAACAGAAATAATATAAAAAAATTGAAGGCAAAGGGATACTTGTACCACTTATAGGATACATATTCCAATGCGATTCCCACACCATAGATCAATACCTTTAATAATATCAAAAAGTCTATCATCATCAATTCATATTATCAATTAACCCAGTTTGACGAATACACTCACACCCCGATTGAGCTTGCCGTTTTAGCCACTTCTATCACCTTTTTAAATTGTTTAATGGCTTGGAGGGCGGCTTCTACCTTGTTGGTAGGAATGTTAAGCTTGGGGATATTTACCCCGGCAGCTCCCATGATTTTAAAGGCAGCACTTCGTTCATTGGTGGGCAGTCCTAAGAGATGGGCGAAATAAATTTTCGGATCGTTTAAAAGGCTCTTTCGGGCGTGGTAGGTCTCCACGAAATTTCGCTTATATTTGAACATGGCATCAAATCTTTTCTCGGCACTTTCATAAAATTGGTCCCGCCTAAATCCCCGTTTGACCACTTTGTTGTTTAGAATCGATTCTGATTCCATGTATTTGCTTCCGGGGGAAAGACTGAACCGGTTGGATACGTCCTTTCTGCTTACAATGACATGGATATGGGTCTGCAACCCTGGCTTATTCATCCCCTGTGCAACTACTTCCCCATTTAAACGATGGGGAATTTGAGCAGTAAGTTTGGTGATTTCCTTCTTCATGGCGTTGACACTGCCTTCCAGGTCACCTCTTAATACCATTCGGATATCATTTTCCAATTTGACGATCTGCGCCTTAAAAACCTGATTCTCTTTTACCTGTTTGTCATATCCCTTAAAGGTGCGTTCATACTCCAACTTTGCATAATATTTTAAACTATGGACCGATACGGGCTTATCCCTATAAAAGGAGGCAGCATAATCCTTCATCACCTCCCGGACATATTCTTTTAATTTATTTGGGTCGTTATTGATATGCCTTAATTCCCGCTGACTTGGATTGATGGTCAGGGAATAGAATTTAGGCTCCAGATTTTTCAATTTGGCCGTATTTCCATCTATTTCCCTGATTACCTTTTCGGGGGCGATCCGGTCGTTGCGCTGATCAAAAAAATGTTCCTGCTGATCCAGTTGTTTCCCTTCGTTCTCTTTCTCCAGATAGGCCACAAAATCTGCGGAACTCGGGGAAAAAGTAGCATCCAAATGCTGTTTGGTGATATTGATATACATGGTGTTATTCTTTTTTCAACCTCTGTTTTAAATTTTCAAAAACGTCAGGACTCATGTCCAATTGCAACCTAGGTTTCCCAAACCCACTTTTCACTAATTGTACTTTATCTAGCAGTAAAGCAAACTCTTTCTTTGTTTGCTTTAGGTCTCGATGAAGGTTGGTGTTCTCTCTCTCCATGGCCAAGGCTTGCTCCACCTTTTTAAAAAACACATCCCTTTCCACATCATTCTCTTGGCTCCCGATCAACAAGGGTGCTTGTTCCGGTTTCTTTTGGGGAGAGTGTTCAAAAAGAAGTTCCAGCATGGTAGTTGTGGGCAGGGTTTGGCTCTTTTCAATCTGACGAATAATGGCAATTGCCGCTTCCGTCCGTTTTCTGTTCTTTAAGATTTCCTTACCCACACTCTTTTCAAACTTTTCCGACGGTAAAAATCCGTGCCATTCAAAAAAATCAATAATCATCTCTAACGACTCCGAATAGGAACTGGAGACTTTTTTGGAAAACCGTTTGAACCGCTGGGCAGTATTCCGTCTAAACCGTATCGTATAAAACTTCTCCATTGGGTCAAATTTCTTCAATGTTCTTGGGGGTTGACGAGGATTTTGACCCATTGGGCAAGATTCATCCTAAAATCCAAAACGCTCCAAACCCCTACAAACAAAGGCCTTGCGAAGCAAGACATCATCGTAACGTCGCTTTAGCGCGTTACCCTCTTGCTATTCCTTTTTTTCGCCCTCAGCGAAAAATTTCTCAACCTTCTATTCAAAGTAGTACACTGCCACTTAGACCTAAAGTCAACCGAAAACTTTAAGAGTATAAAACAGGTGTTTTTATGGAATTTGCAATGATTTGGAGAAAACGATGCGAATAATAAAATTTAGAAATAAGATTACCCCTCGCTTGTGGGTTTTTCATTGTCCCCAGTTGAAGTAACCAGAAAAAAGAGGGCGGTACTTTGGTCGGTCCGCCCTTTTTTTCGATTAATATTCGCTGGGCAACATCAAGGTGTCGTCCACAAAAAACAATCTGAGCTGGTCCAATGGAAAATCGGTTATATTGTATTTATGGGTTTCATAAATATTTCCATTGCCATCACTATAAACGATGGTAGCCTCATAACCCAGATTTTCTTTTTCCTGCTCAGAACATTTTTTAAAAACGATTGTGATAAACCGACTTTTGTTCATCAAACTTTTCGCGATTACAGAGGTATCCGTAACGAGCCAAAAACATTCGGCCGCATGGGCAAGATATTTTATACCGTCCGTAAATTTGGTCTTTAATAAAGGGAGTTGAAAAACTATTTCCGAACCGTGAAAATGTTGCAGCCCTTCGTTTATTTCTTTAGATTTGCTGTCCATTACTATTAAGTATTAAGTGAATAATGACAACATCGAGAGGGCGTTGAATTTCGGGAACGCCCTCCGTTGTTGTTCTGCATCTTGGATACGTGGTCTAACGGTTAGGCCCTGCTACCAAGTAATAAAATCTCATCGGCAACAACTTCTGTGATATATCGGGTAGACCCATCAGCAGCCGTATAGCTCCGGGTCCTTAATTTCCCGACTATACCGATTTCCTTTCCCTTTCCCCCAAACTTCTCCACGATCTCTGCCGTTTTTCCCCAGGCTACCACGCTGTGCCAGTCCGTACGTTTTACTTTCTCCCCTTTGGCGTTCTTGTAAAAGTCATTGGTCGCCATTTGAAAACGGGCCACCTTTTTTCCACTTTCTAGATTAGTGATCGATGGAACATCCCCGATGTTCCCCATCAGCTGTACATGGTTTCTTAAATTGCTCATAATTGATAAAGATTATGTCCACATCACTGCAGACGGTTAATAATTGATTTAATACTGATCTACTTATTATATCTTGAGCGTTTTCCATTTTTTGATTTTTTTGTGCCGTTTCATTTTTAGGATCTGGATACGCTTTCATGATGTTCTGTTTTTGATCTACTTCCCATAGAGCTCTCGCTGTTACCTTTTTTTGATGCAATACCCAGCACAATATTCGAGCTTGGCAAGACGTATAAATAAGAGCGATCGGAGCCTGGTTTATGCCGTCGGGCAAGAGCGAATATTGTTATTTCGCCATCGAAAAAAGGTTATAGTGGGACCTTCGCAGCAGTACTAAAACACCTCATGAAAGAATACCAACGCCGATGAAATGGCACAAAATGTAAACAGGGAAATCCAATGAATCATGTCCCTGTTAAATTCTTGGGTCTTCATTTTTTAGAATCCGCTAGTGGTCGATGGGGTGGCCAAGCGGACTTGAGCAATGGGTTTATGGGAGAGAGTGAAGGGAACCCGGAACGATGCCCGGAAACCCATTGTTCGTGTCCAAGACCTTGGTTTGAGGCTCATTGTCCAAAATGGAATGGAGTGGCAATGTGCCGAAGACCTGGCAATTCCTTTGGGTAGGATAAATCTACATCTTATGCACCACCTTAATAATCCTCAAGTTTCTACTACCAAATATCAAACTCTCCCCAGATCAAAGGGTGTGCACTGGCCGCATGTTCTCTGTTTTTAAGGGTTGGATACACTTCCCATTTCATATTCCGTTCCGGCCACATCGCTTTACGATTAATTCCGCATGTGATTATCTTCTGGCTCATTTCATAGGAAAGAAGCATATAGTCTTTCTGTTTGATATTTACCCCTTTCCGATAGGCCCCCAGCCGAAAATATCCAGCAGCTTTTCCCTTATCCTTGTCTACCTCACACATGGGTAACCTAGAAATATCTTCTAGGTCCGTCTCTCGGAGTATTGGGGACAAGCAATCGCTATAGGATACATCGTTCAAGGTGCCACAGACTAGGACCCGCTCCTTCCCTTCTACTTTCAATTTATCGTAAATGGCAGCAACCTCCCGAGCCTGTAGCTTTCTCTTGGCAGTGTTATGCCCCGAAAATTGTGTGGAAAGTATAAAAACTGTTTCCTCTTTTGGGGTAATGATCGCATACTCTTGACAGTCCGTTTCAAACGTAAGGTCCCTCCCATCCGCAATATCCACGGTATGGCATCTCACCGTATCCAACCGATATCCATTTTTGGTCATAATTGCCATGGACAGGCCACGGTCATCGTTCCCCTCCAAGACCATGACCTGATCATAGGACGCAATATTAAAATCTTTCAGCATCCGATTGAACTCCATTAACGAAGGCTTATCCTCTACCTCTTGCAGCACTAGAATATCGGCATCGATTTCAGCAATAAGCCGCGCTTTATGTAAGGTCGATTTATGGTCCACAGCTACGGTCTGCAGAGCTACCCAACCGTTCCAATCCGTTAACCTAGAGGCTTTGGATTCGTTGGCAAAATCACGTTGTTTTAGAAAAAGTCCCCCATTTCTTTTTCTCATTACCGCGTAGGGATGGGTATCGATGTTTTCAAAACCCAATAAAAATGTGAGTTCCCGAATACGTGCCATATCATTTTCGCTTTTTTGTATTCTGGGCATCAGGGCGTCCAATTCCAGAATCCAATCGGACGCACACTTACCTAGATTGGATCTGGACAATCCCTTGTCCCGGTGATAAAGGTTTTCAATGTTCCATGTAGCTACTTTCATTTTTTCAGGTATTAAATTCGTTTGTCCTTTGTGTTCTTATCAAATGCGATCAGGTTAAAAAGGTCCCTCATCCGGCTGCGTACCCTATTCCCGTAAAGTTCTTCCAATTCTCCGGCGTTCAGGTTGGTAGTGGCATGGGTCTTGACCTTGCCCTTGGTCTCTAGGAACAGTTCATAGCGCGAGAGCAGTACCTCGCCCATCACGTTGCAGTCATGCCCATAATAGCGGCCTATCGGCTCTATCCCGAGGTCGTCGAAGCAGTAGGACCTACTGTTCCCAAAATCTTCGATGGTCTTATAGCCCAAGTGGTTAAAGCTAAAGGTTATGTTTCTTGAGGGGATTACCTCGAAGGGTCGTTGCATCGGGACAAGATGGCGGATCAACTTCATCAAGCTGGTCTTACCGCAACCCACGGGGCCGGTCAGGAGGATGCCTTTTTGGGGATCAATATTCTCCTTTTCGCAATACTTCCTGTCTTTGATGAAGTAATTGCAAAGTTTAAAAACGATGTCCCGATCCTGGTCATAGATTTTAAATTGGTTTCCAAAAAGCAGTTTCCCCTTGGCGTTCAGGTAAATCAGGATCTTATCAAAATCATACAGCACTTCCTTTCCGTCAAATACCCCAAGAGAATATTCCAGATGGTCTTCGATTATTTTAGAGGGGTTGTCCATAATCTTTGTCTTTGGTGATTTTTAGGTTGTCCCGTTTTTGGGACGGTCCGTTCGTCGTTTTTTCTTTTTCTATTTCATCGGCCTTTAACATCCAATTCCTAGCTGTAGAATGCCAATCCTCTATCGCTATTCTTCCGCCCAATTTCCACCCGATCGAATTGTAATGGTTGAAGAATTTTTTTCCTTCATTAGCGGGCCATTTTTCTTTTTTGAAAAAATTAAAAACTTCATTTTCACTTTTGGGTAGCTTAGGTTTATTAATGTTTCTATTTTGTTTATTAATGTTTATATAAGGTACTAATGCTTGTACCACTACTTGTTCACTACTTGTACCAGTAGTTGTCCCAGTACTTGTTCCAGTACTTGTACCGAATTCGAGCATCTGTATTTGGCTTCCCTTATAGGGATTATGGGAAGGCAAATACCGGATGTATTTCCAATCGTGCAATCTTCGTAGACAGCGATGGTAGGTCGCTTTTGATCCTATTTTTGCAATGGCCATCACTTCTTCCCTATTGATATAAAATACCGTTGGAAAACGATGGATGTTCCATAACTGGAACAGCGCTATATAAAGACTGATGTGGGTAGGATTCAGCCTTTGGTCTTTAGCAAATTGTCCAAAAACAGAATTAAGGTGCCGTATGTAGTTCATCGCTTTTTCTTTAAGGGATTCACGGTATTCTCCATTAGGACCTTTTCAATTTCCCCTGCTTCATAAAAAATAAGCCCCCCTATTTTTATAAAGGGGAGGGTTCCTTTTACCCGAAGACCTTGAAGGGTGGTCATACTGATCTGGAGCATATCCATGACCTGGGTGCTCCTGAGCCATTCCTTTTTCATCATTTTAGTCTGGTTCTCGTTCAATAGTTCCTTGATCGAAGAGAGAAGTTCCAGTTTAAATTCTCTCAGATCATCCGTAGTAATAATAGCTGTTGGCATATCCAATGGTTTTATACAGGACCAACACCCCTGCGTTGGTCTGTGATTAGGATACAAAAATGAAAAAGAGTTTTGGAATGAATCGCCAAGTCATAGCCAGTTGGCTAAATTGGGTTTTGTATTGAATTTATAGTTTTTAGTAGGAAAATACCTCTGGAATAAGGCAAATATGGGGGTGATTTGATTGATTTCGTCTCAAAATATAAAACAGCCAACTGGCTATGACCTGACATTTTTTAATCGTCCAAATCGGCCATCCAATTCTCTAGAGATCTTGTAAGTTTATCCATAAATTTTGTGGGTTGGGAACGGTTCCGAAATCGGACAGAGGTATGGTGGTAATCCCCCAAATCCACCCCGGTTACCTGTTCTAGAGCTCGAATTATAGATTTTAAAGTGGCCTTACCCTGATTAATAGCACCGCTATAAAACAGGGCAAAAGCAAGTTCTGTAAGAGCTACTTTAGATTCTGTCCAGGCAATTTTAGGAAGGGATTTGTTGGGATAGGAACTCGAAATATTCAACTTTTGTTGAAGAAACTGAAGAAAACCTTGATATCCCACTATATGGGCCAACAGCCCATCGTGGGAAGAACTAAATTCTGGGTCAAAACTGAATCCATGCGGACCTGGATAGGTATAGAACCCCTTGTTCTTTCGCAAGAAATATTGGGCATCCAGCTCTTGATTTTCAAGTTCAATATAAAGCACTATATCCCTATGGTGGGACAAAAAGGTATTTACTTCCAGGATCTTCTGCAAAATAATACTCTCGTTAGAGGCATAGGCAATTTTTGCAAAATCAAGTTCAAAAGTCAACTGATGCGTAAACCGTAAAAGTTGCCCCATTATAAAAGGCTTTTCATTTTTGAAAAATCGAATTTCCGCGCTTTCATCAGGGAAGCCTTCGGAAACTACAGCAGAACGGTACTGCTCCAAAATATTTTGGCAATAGGAAATAGCCTTGTTGTAGGATACAATCTTATTTAAGAATGATTCTTCGATCTTGATCAATCCAGATTTAATTTCTATATGAGATCGTAACCAATCCATTTTCCCGTCCTTTATAGATTCTTATTCCTTCCTGCTCCTGAACCGTTCTTGATTCATTATAAAACCAACCTTAGTGGATGGCCTTTTAAATATCATAAGAAAAATAAAGAATAAAAAATCGGATTGGGCGTCATTTATAAATGGCGACCTTCATTTATAAATGACGACCAAATAATGGGATAATGAATAATAAAAAATGAATTAATTACGAGACGATTAGCTAAAGGAGTCAATTTTAACGCTGCATATTCAACTTAGCAAAGCTAAATATTCGGGCATATGATTCTATTTCTGCATCATAACCAGCCGAGTTCTCATGACCCGACTTGTAGTTTATATCCAATATTATGGGAGTATTGGCAGTGTTAAAATGTTGAAGTTTCGCAATATATTTGGCGCTATCCCATAAAGGGATACGGTCATCATTGCTACTTGGCATAAGTAAAGTTGCTGGATATTTCGTTTTTGGGGTAAGATTTAAATAAGGGTCCATTTCTACAAGTCCTAGGAATTCCAAACTGTCTTTTACCGTACCATATTCCATGTAACTAGTACTGCTGCTAGAAGTAGCGGATTCTAGGCCGAAAGGGTTCATTCTAGGTACTTCTGCAATAAAAGATGAAAATAGTTCTGGACGCTCATTAACAGCCATACCCGCAGTAATTCCACCGGCACTATTAGTATATAATGCAATCAATCCTTTTTTGGTATATCTGTTCTCAACTAGGAATTCTGCACATGAAATTAAATCATTCCATGAATTACTTTTTACACCTTTCATTCCTTGAAGGTGCCAATCCTTTCCTTTTTCCCCTCCCCCACGGACATGGGGAAATGCAAGGATGCCTCCTTGTTCCGCCCAATCCAGAAATATGGGAGAAAAAAACGGACTCATACTTATACCATATGCACCATATACGTACACAAACACTTCATTTTTGGATTCTAACTCCATATCTTTTCGATAAACTAAGGATAACGGTACTTCTTCTCCATCATGCGAAACAACCATAACCTGTTCGGTAATCAGGTTCTCATATTCGGGAAATAATGTGGTTTTATTCAAACCCTCTTTGGTAAGATTCCCTTTTAAATCAATATCGTATCTAACGTAGTCAGAGGTCCAACCATCCAATTCCACCCCAATTCTATTATGGGTGATAGATTCCCCAAAGAAGGATGCATAACCGGGAACAAATGGTAGAGTTAGTTGAGTCTCAATACTATTTTCATTAATTTTAAATAACGAAACTTCCACTCCAAATTTTTCTCTAATAAAGTATATATAGTCTTTTGTTACTTCAAATTTGGTAATGGGATTATCACCACTTCCCTTTGCTAAAATTATTGGACTATCAAAGTTTACATTTTGGATATCGACTTGGCAAATTTCATTTCCGTTTGGAGTGGCCCTTCTGTAAATAAAGTACTTACCTCTTACTTCTCCCTGATCATAATATATATTTTCCTTTGTAGTATAGAAAGGTTTCCAATTTGGTATACCCATCTTCACATCTTTATAAGAAGCAATAAAACTGTTATAAAAATCACCTGATTTTGCAGAATATGCAATGATATATTTATCCAAGCTCGAGCCAGTCTTCACTTTCGGATAATTATCCGCTGGAATTTTATAGGATTCTTCCATCCCGAAAATCGGAGTCCTTTTCTCAGGATTATCTCCTAGAAAATGAATTACAGAATAGGACTCTTTTTTATAGTTCGGTTTGGATGGATCTATGTTTGGAAAATATAGATATATGAAGCCTGAACTATCCGGCAACCATTCAATTCCGCCAAAGTCTGGGTTAATATTTGTTATTATCTCTTTTAAAACCTTTTTACTTTCCAGGTCATAAATTATGATTGTGGTGGTAAACTCCCCTTTGGAATCGAGCCCTAGTGCTATTTTATTTCCGTCAAAAGATGGCTCTAAATATGTTATGTTTGGGTTTTCTGGGTAATCTATAGAAGGATTATACACTTCAAACTCTTGCTCGGACAAACCTTCCTTAAAAAACAGAACGTCAATCTCTTTCAGTGCATCGTATCGCAAATAAAAATACTGACTTAATTCACTGACTCTTAATAGACTGATATCGCCAACGGTTCTGTCCTGCAGGTTATGAAATCTCTTCCGATAATTTACTAAAAGGTCATTTTTTAAAAAGTATGATTCGGCCATTGAATCCTGTGCATTAAGCCATATTTGAATTTTTGGTTCCTTTAAATCAGATAATTGATGATAATCATCCAAAACCTTAGTCCCAAAATATTCTTCAATTTTAGGACTAAGTTCTAGTTGCGGATAGATCCATATCTTTTCCGTCTTATTTTGATTACAAGACATAAGAGTGATAAATGCACCACACAATAACAACATGTATTTTACCATGATTTCTATCCTTATTTAATCAAAATTAAAACCAAATAAATCAATTAAATGACCTAATTAATTTTTGCGCTTTCTCCCTGGTCTTCTTATTTTATCCGTATCTATTGGTCCATCTTCACCACCACCTTTTATCTTGGTAAGGTCCTTTAAAGCTCTACTTTTAAACTCTTCCATTTTTTTTCTCATGACATTATTTATTAAAAGGTTACACAATTACTTATTAGTTTAATTTACCGTGAATTGCTAAAATTTCCTAAAAAATTTGGTCGCCATTTATAAATGACGTGCATTTTCTCGATTTTTTAATTCTTTTAATAATTTGGAAGGATATATCCCGGTCCTTGAATAAAAAGCTTTAGAAAATGATTCCCCGGTTTTGAATCCAAAGGTCTCTGCCAATCCTTGATAGTTGAATTTCAATAATTCTGGGTCTTTAGAAAGTCTTTCTATCGCGATAGAAATTTTTAAATCTTTGATATATTTAGGGAAACTCATTCCTTTATAATGATTGATAATCGTTGACAAATAAGAAGTGTTGGTGTCCATCTCCAGTGCCAATTGGGCCATATCCAAATCTTTTTTTAAATAGAGATCCGACTTCTCAAACGCATCTAATTTCAACAACAATTCATTCCGTATTTCTTTGGGAACAGATTCGGGATGGGTTCCCACTTCTTTAGAAAAGGTTTTAAGCGGACTGGTACCGTCGAGCATTCGTTTTACTTTCAGTTTCGTAGTTCGGGCCCTAATGTAGAAATAGGGGGCCATAAGTACCCCAACTCCTGCGACTACCCCTAATATCACAATCCATATACTTTTAGCTTTGAGCTCTTCCTCTACTTTCCTTTTCTGGAATTTAAGATAAGGGATGTCGTAAGCAACAGTCGCCTGCTCTATAACCCCTCTATGTTCTGAAGTAATCAAACTATCGTAATAAATCAACTTTTCAATTGATTCTATTTCCCGTTGCTGATTTCCTTGAAGTCCGTAGTGAAGAATTAATTGCTGATAAACATCTTTAACTTTATCAAATGGTCTTTTCGTCCTCTCTACAATTGAATCAATTTGCTGGAAATAGGTAATGGCCAATGCATCGTTTCCTGTATTTTGAGCAATTTTACCGAGGTAATAGAATTTCACCGCTTTACTATTCCCTTCTAATTCATCTGTATATTTTATAAGGGAGTCCTTGGCTTTTTGAAAATTATTTTCATAATAATCCAACTGGGCGCCAACTAAAATTAAATCACGATACTCCAAGGAGTCATTTTCTGAAATCGCTTTTCCGATACCCATTGTCAAATAATAACGAGCAGAATCTAATTGAGATAACCTTAGGTGTGCGAGAGAAAGATTGTGCATTAACATGATATAATCCTTATAATTGCTGTATTTGTAATCCTTCTCCTTTTGTAATAATTTTAATGATCTTGTATAAATATCGGCAGCGGCATGCGGTTGCCCGTTTAAATTTCTAATTGCAGCTATAGCCATAGAGCTGGTAAGTTGATCGGTGAAATTTTTCTTTTCCACGGCAAGATTATACGCTATTATATAATTCTGCAGCGCTCGCTGATAATCACCTTTATCATAATAAATTATAGCTTTAAGAATATAGCCGAAGGTAGGATGCTCTGGATGGTTACTATATTTGGTCGCTAAAATTATGGAGTCCGAATAATTTATTGCAATTTCTGGCACCTCTGTAATTGTGCGATAATAATACCCATTAACCATCTCCAAAGGATTGGCCTCAAGCTTGGCCTTACGAATATGTATATCAGTTAATTTGCGGAGTTTGTTTAGGTCAATATTTTCAAACGCCTCATCCTCCAAGTCCATTATATAATCATAAGGTTGATTAAAAATGTGATTGACATCCAACTTAATGGTGTCCTTTAGAGATGGTGCTTCTTGAGCAAAGGAATTGGTAATCAGAAAAGACAATATCACGCCCCTGATAACTAAGCCTAGGTCTTTTGATCGATATTTATTGGAATTCTTAACCATCACCCTATGTTTTCCCAAAGTTCCCTAAACTGGTAAAAAATCCGTTGTATAAGAGAAACTTCGGCTAATATAATTTTGGCGTTGCCGTGCATTTCTTGCTTAAATTCCAAAGTTTTTCCATAAGAAGTAATCAAGTCGTCCACTTGTACATACACAACATAACCTTGGTTTTCGCCAACTTTAGGAACTTCCGAAATTGTTTTTACTTTTCCTTTCAGTGAACCCCATTCTCTATAAGGATAATTATCCAATTTTATGATAACGTGCTGACCTTGCTTTATCTTACCAGAATTGTAAATAGGTACTTGACACCTTCCCAATAACTTTTGCTTATCCATAGGAACGATAGTAAAAATCACTTGCCCTTCCTCTATATTCTGGTGTTTGGCCCAAACATCTAAAAAAGAAACACGACCAGAAATAGGACTTCTTAATAAGTACATGTCCTCCCATTCTTTTAATACAGCCAATAATTCCTGTTTTTCAGATTCCAATTTAGACGTGTGGGCGCTGTTATTTTTGCTCTTAGAATTTTGAAACAATAAAAGATTGTTCTTTAGCCAGGATTGTTCTATTTGGAGTTGGGATAATTCTTGAATTAGATTCGAAAATTGCCTTTGAACGTTTAAATAAAGTTTTTCGGTCCGCTCCAATTCCTGCAGAGATATCACTCCTTTTTCAAATAACCCATTATAGCGTTCATAATCAGTTCTGGAAATCTCTAGGTCCCGTTGAAGCACTTGAATTTCATATCGCTTATTCTCTATTGTATTGTTCTGACCTTGATATCGCTGTTCAAGCTCAGACTCTTTCAGTTCTTCATCATTTAGATTCTGATACAATAATAAATCACGATAGGCATTTAAAAAATCGTTGTAAAGGGGTCTAATTTGATTCCCAAGGTTTAAATGAGTAGGGAACTGATTTTTAAAAAGCTCAAAATCTAGAAATTTCGGCTGTTCTGAAGTTAGCTTCTGTTTCAGCTTCATTATATGCTGTACATTTCCCGTGTTTTCCAAAACCCCTAAAATATCTCCTTTGGAAACAATATCATTTGGACTGTTATTAATATCAAGGATTCTTCCGATTTGTTTAGCCCTTAAATGTACCGGTGGATCTTCTGTTGTCAATACCAAAGATGTATTTATACTTTCATTATAGGAGAAAAGGGAAGCAAACATCATGACCATAACGAAAAAAACGAACACCATAGCTATTCCCCTTCTTATCATCCATGTGGGTTTCCTTTTTATATAGGCATTTTCTTCGTAAGGATAATTATCTCTATCTTCCATAGCGCTCACAGTTGATTTGAAATGAGATCATAATACCTTCCTTTTCTTTTCAACAATTCATGATGATGACCCTGTTCCACAATCCTCCCTTTATCCATAACCAAGATTTGATCTGCATTGCGGACCGTGGATAGTCGATGGGCGACAAGGATTACAGTTTTACCGGAATAGAATGATTTTAAGTTCTTTGTAATCATCATTTCGCTTTTGGCGTCAAGAGCACTTGTAGCCTCATCAAAGAAAAGATAATCCGGGTTATTATAGATTGCCCTAGCAATCAACATGCGCTGTTTCTCACCTCCACTAAGAGTATTGCCCCAATGCCCTATTCTGGTATTATAACCTAAGGGAAGATTCTCGACCAATTCGGTAAGATTGGCCATTTGCACAGCTTCTCGCAAAAGTTTTCGATTAGTAGGCCGATTGGAATTTGATTCAGTAATATTTCGCTCCAAAGTATCATTGAACAACATACTATCCTGGAGGACTGCGCCACAATGCGCTATCCATATTTTTGGACTTACATATTTTAAATTCTCCTTTCCAATAAGGATATTACCATTGTTAGGCTGATAAATTTTGAGGAGAATTTTTAAAAGTGTAGTTTTTCCGGAGCCACTGGGACCCACGATAGCTGTAACTCTATTTTTAGGTATAGTAGCATGTATATTGTGCAATACCTTCTGGGCGGTTCTTTCCCCATATCGGAAATCCAGACCGGTAATAATAATATCACCAAGTTCCAAAGCAGAGGTATCTCCATGGGACATTATATCCAATTCCTGGGAATGGATTTCGGATAATCGTTTTAGGGAAAGTGTTGCCCGTTGCAATCCGACAATAAAATCCAGCGTATTTGCAATAGGAATGGAAAGACTGCCTACAATAAATTGAATGGCCAACATGGCACCGAGTGTAATCTCCCCATAAACTACAGCTTTGGCCGACCAAAAAATAATTAATATGTTGGTCATTTCATTAAAAAGAGATCCTCCCTTTAACTGGACCTGATCTGCCCTGAGAATCTTAATTTTCAGGCTATATAATCTAATCTGCAACTTCTTCCATTCCAATTTTCGTCGTCTTTCAGATCCGTTCAGCCTTATTTCTCGCACCGCGGTAATCATTTGTAGCAACAAGGATTGCTCTCTTCGGTTCAAGTTAAAGAGCTGATGATCCAATAGAGCTTTTCTTTTTAAGTAAAGTAAGGTCCAACCCATAAAAAGCGAAGTACCTATAAGAAAAATCACTAAAATCTCTATATCGAAGTATCCCAGAACAACTGCAAATACCAAAATGCTGAACAAATCAAAAATAATGGAAAGAGAGCGCCCTCCTAAAAATTCATCTATACGATGATGGTCATAAATTCGTTGCATAAAATCCCCTGTAGATTTGGAATCAAAATAAGCAATTGGCAACAACAATATTTTATCCAAGAAATCCGATACCATCGAAATATTTATTTGGGTAGACATATGCAGCAATAACCAATCACGGATAATTTCGGATGCCAATATTGTAAGAAAAAGAAAGATTTGGGCGATTACGATCAAATGGATAAAATTGAGATTTCCATAGTCAATACCATAATCAACAAGGCTCTGGGTTAAAAAAGGTAGTAACAACTGAATTATTGAGGCCAGAAAAATCCCCAGAAATAATTGTCCGATATAATCTTTAAAAGGTAAAAGATACCTTTTCAGAAATGCAATGCCGCTATAGGATACATTTTCATCATTGAATTCCTTGAAAATGTGTGTTGGTTCTGCTAATAAGAGAATCCCCTTTCCATTTTTGGAAGCCCATTTCTCCATAAATTCTGTATATCCGTACCTGGCCAGTCCTATTGCGGGATCAGAAACATATATGGACTTTTTGGTCGTTTTGTAAACCACCAGAAAATGATTGTTTTCCCAGTGTGCAACAGCTGGCAGAGGAACATCGTTCACTAACTCTTTTAAATTAGTCCGTATTCCAATGGCATCCAACCCAATCGTTACCATAGCATCGGAAAGTCCGGACATGGACACTCCTTCATTTTCTAAACTTGAGATTCTTCTCAGATAATCCAGCCTAAGCTCCCTACCGTAATGTTTGGCGATAATTTTAAGACAAGTGGGACCGCAATCCATCTGATCGAGCTGGCGATAATTCGGAAATGTTGTGAACGCAAACATTTTTTATCTTTCAGTTACACCAGTATAAAACAACTTAAAAACCATTTTGGAATAGATAATTTTCCCTATGGTTTTAAATGAAGGCCAATTGATTTTAAGTGAACTACATCACAAAAAACACAAGAAAATCATTTTGATTTACAAAGGATAAACTCCTCTTAAATCCATTTGCAATTAAAAGCTATGGGGGTGCTTAATAACTTGTTTTAGAAAATGCTGAAACAAAATACATGACTGGAACATTGTCATTAAAAAATGGAATAAAAGTGGTCTTAAACCATTTTTGAACCATAAGGAGCTAATTAAATGCAGTTTAAGTTGCATCTATCATTTTAAAAAGATACGAAAAATGTAGAACAAATTTGAATTTTCTTCAAAATGTAAATTTTCATGTCTCACTAGAGCTAATTTTTTCGAATACTAATCTTTTTGTGATAGCTTTTTAATGTTTAGGATTAACAGCAGCTTCAATATGCGACTATTTTAGAAGATAAATTTGAGAAACAGCCGTAACGAATATTAAGTACCCTTCAGTAATGACAATTTTACATTATTTATTTCAGTTGCTGACACAATCAATAAAAGTGAAATGACCCTGTGGAAGTTACAATAGGGTACGAAGCCAAGCATAGCAGAAAGCGATAGCAAAAGCACGCAAATATGCCGGCCTGGTCAGGGGAACATGATAGCTTAATGCAATATGGTTGACCATGACTTGCGGGTTCAACATGATACACAGGTCGATTCGGTGCAGTAATTTTATTCTATAGGGATAATCTCGATAGAATTTTAACCTAAAACAAAGCAAATGCCTTTTATAACAAATACCAACGCAAAAGAACAAGTCGATATATTTTATGAGGACTATGGCGAAGGCCAACCTGTGATTCTGATTCACGGCTGGCCCCTGAGTCACAAGTCATGGGAACAACAAGTTTGGAAAATCGTAGAAGAAGGATTTCGTTGTATTGCCTATGACAGAAGAGGATTCGGAACTTCCTCGTCGCCATGGGGGCCGTATGACTACTCGGCCTTGGCGAGCGACCTTAATTCTATAATTAAGGAATTGGATTTAAAGGATTGCGTTTTAGTAGGCTTTTCCATGGGGGGTGGCGAAGTAGTTCGCTATCTGACCAATTTCGGAACCGACCGCATTGCGAAAGTTGCATTGATAAGTTCGATAATTCCCTTGGTCAAGAAGAAAGATGACAATCCCGATGGTGTACCGCAGGACGCTTTAAACGGAATTATTGATAACCTGCAATCCGACCGGGTGGGCTTTTTGAAAGAATTCAGTAAAGGATTCTACAACTTCGAGGATAATAAGGACAAGGTGAGTCAAGCCCAACTAGATTACGATTTTATTGTGGCTTCTTTCGCCTCCCCAAGAGCGACCATTGAAACAGCATTGGCCTGGATGGATACCGATTTTAGACCAGAACTCAAAAACGTAAACGTACCAACGCTCATTGTACATGGCGATGCGGACCAAACCGTACCGATAAAAACTTCTGGCAAGCAGGCAGCGGAGGGTATTACAGACAATCGTTATGAGGTTATCGAAGGTGCCCCGCACGGACTGAACGTTACCCATGCCGATGAACTGAACGAGATTTTGATTTCGTTCTTAAAGGAATAATGATAGGTCTTTTGTAATATGAAAAACCTCTCCATCGGAGGTTTTTCTTTGTTTTTAAATAAGAAAAATATGAAATACCGAGTGAACTAATACGGCCACTTTCAGAAAAACACAAAGTTCCTAGGTATCTCGATACTAAACTAAATATTCTTTTGGGTTTTTTGTTCTTCAGAATATCGAGGGTCTGGAATTACAGGTACCCTATAAAGCTCTTCCGTGGTAATTGCATAATACCCTAAATCTTCTGTGACCATACCTTTGATCCAATATATCCCAATTCCTTTCAGAGCGTATTTGGCCCTAATTTTAGGAAATTGTACGCTGTCAAAACATATTCCTTCTAGATCCAAAAATGTGGAAAATGCCATATGGTCTCCCTTGGACGTCTTCGTGGTTTTAGAGGTAACAAGTTTTCCCACAATAGTAATCCTTTTGCCCACATTGTGCTTAAAATCCTTTTCCAAGGTTATGGGATATTTGCCAGGGCGGATCAATGAAAAATTATTTTGCAGTGTAAATCCCATTAATTCCAGATTGTCATAGGCATCTATAATTGAATCGCCCTTTAACACGGGTAAATTGTAATTTATTCTTTTAGGTTTAAACAACTGTGGTTGTGGGCTCTTGCTTCTGATAGAATTTTCATCCATATGGGCGTTCCACATCAATCTTTGTTTGTTCGGTTCAAAGAGTCTAAATGCGTTGATGCGTATCAATAACATAAGTTGCTCCAGACCTATTCTACAACGCTCTAAAAAATCATTGAAATCTTTAAAATCCCCGTACAATTGTCGTTCATTTAAGATCCGTTGGATACATCTGTGCTCAAGATTCTTCACAATGCCAAATCCCAGATAAACAGTTTTACCTTTTATGGTATTGCCATGATCACTATGGTTGATGCATGGGTTTTCGACCATTCCTCCACAGCGTAATATTTCATTGATATAAGTATCGTAGTTATAAAAACCGCCGCCGTTATTGAGAACGGAGGTCATAAATTCCAACGGGAAATATTTTTTTAAATATAAGCTTTGATAACTTTCTACCGCATAAGAAGCAGAATGGCCTTTGGCAAAAGCATATCCTGCAAACGCTTTTATCTGGTCCCAGACCTCTACTATCACCTTAGGTTCATATCCCTTATCCTTACAGTTCTCATAGAATTTTTTTTCCAAGGCATCAAACTGCTCCTTGCTCCTACCTTTTCCACTCATCCCTCTTCGCAATACATCCGCTTCCGCAAGGCTAAGGCCAGCAAAATAATGCGCTACCTTAAGCACATCCTCTTGATAGACCATTACTCCATAGGTATCTGCCATAATCGCTAAAAGCACGGGATGGGCCTCTGTCCTTTTCTCCGGAAAACGATGTCTTTCTATATAGGCATTCTTCATCCCACCATTGGTCACCCCTGGTCTAATAATAGAGCTCGCTGCTACCAGCCCTAGATAACCCTGTGTTTGTAAGCGCGTCATCAAAGTGCGCATAGCTGGGGATTCTACATAAAAAACACCCATGCAATCCCCCGTTTTTAATAAATTATTTATGGCAGGATCGTTTTTAAAAAAATCCGTATCATTTAGATCCTTTAATTTGGCATTTGGCTGGTTCGTCCTTACCAGTTCTATTGCATCCTTAATTTTAGAAAGTCCACGTTGGGCCAAGATATCAAATTTGAATATTCCTACCTTCTCCGCAATATGCATATCTATCTGTAAGGTCTGAAATCCTTTTGGGGGCATAAAAGTCGCACAATAGGCCTGTACGGGCTGTTTGGTGATGACTATCCCCCCTGAATGCACACTCAGGTAATTTGGAAAACCATGGATCAGCTGTCCATATTTCGCGACCAACTTAAAATAATGGTCGTTCTTACTATGCAGATTATTTCCTTTTAGAAAATCATCTATCTCCGCTTTCGGCAACCCAAATACTTTCCCCAATTCCCGTACCACCGCTCGATACTGAAAAGTAACATACGTTCCCATTAGGGCGGTATAGGGAAAACGTTCAAAAATATAGCGGGTAACGTCGTCCCTGTCCTTCCAAGAAAAATCAATGTCAAAGTCTGGCGGGGAAGAACGATACGAATTGATAAAGCGTTCGAAATAAAGATCCAGTTCTATCGGATCAACATTGGTGATACCAAGTATATAGGCCACTACGCTATTGGCACCGCTTCCCCTACCTATATAGGGGTAATCATTTTTAATAGCGTATTGTAGAATATCATAATTAATAAGGAAATAGGATACAAAATCCATTTGTTGAATGGCGTCCAACTCTCGTTTTATTCGATCGGTTATTTGTTTGGTCAAAACTTTATACCTTGTATGCTTTCGCTCGTTTACCAAGGCAAGCAATAAGTCGAAATCTTCCCCGCTGGAATCTAAATAGGTGGTTTGGTTTTGATTTTCCCGCTCTTCATCAAAATTGAACCTAACGGAACATTGTCCCATCACTCGTTTGGTATTATCCAAAATACCCTCAAAACCTTCAAATAATTCATAAAGCTCAGAAATGGGGTACATCCTATCCTTTTTACTTCCCTGCTCCGATTCCGGTAGCTTGCTCAAGACGATGTTATGATCTACACATCTTAAAAGCCTATGAATGTTCATATGGGTTTGTTTACAAAACGTTACAGGCTGTAACAAAACCAATTTATTTCTAAATTCTTTCAAACGCGAAAACTTCAGTTTGTTCAGCTCCGCTACAGAAATACCTATATACCAATCCGGGGCGAAACTCTCCATTTCATATTCCAACACTTTTTCAAATGGAATTATACTGATCACATTCTGAAATGAGGGCGGCACCTCTGGGAATTTGGTGCCCGTATGAAGGTGTTTTGTCAGAAACTGGTTCAGTTCCAAAAAGCCTCCATTGTTCTTTGCCAAACTTACATAACAGCGGTCATTAACATTGCGGACATCGGCACCCACTATAGGTCTTATTCCATACATAGGCGCTTCTTTTATAAATTCCAAACAGGCAGAAGTACTGTTGATATCGGTCAATGCCATTTCATTGACGCCATTCAGCTTCGCAAGTTCCAATAATTGTGAAACAGAGAGCACCCCATAGCGTAGGGAATAATAGGAGTGGCAATTGATGTACATTACTGATTTCTATGGGCCAAGAGAACGGGAGGCTCCCCATCAAAGGGGTTCCTACCCGATATTACGGATTTCACATCCAAGGTCGAAGCTTTCATAATACTTCCTGCCCCAAAACGATTACGTATTTTATCTAAGGATCTATACAATTCTAGAATCTTCTCATTGTCATCAAAAAGGTCGATCTGGTAATGCCCTCCAACAAGATGGGAAAATTTTACCCCGATCAACCGGACTAAAATTCTTCGCCCATACAATTTATTAAATAGTTCCATCACGGTGGGCAGCAATATATGATCGGCACTTGTATAAGGAATCCGTATTTGCTTATTATAGGTCTGAAAATCAGAATACCTGATTTTTATCGAGACACATCCTGTCATTTTATCTCCCAACCGCAATTGATAGGCTAGAGTGTCTACCATGGCGGTAAGGGTGTCACGAAGTTTCTGCACATCTATAGTGTCCAGGTTAAAAGTTCGCTCATTGCTTATGGATTTTCGCTCGCAATAAGGGATTACTGGACAATTATCTATTCCATTGGCACGGTTCCAAATAGTACGCCCATTTTTTCCCAATACTGTCATCAGCATTTCTACTGGCATATCTTGAATTAATTTTACCCGGTCTATACCCATATGAATCAAAGTTTGGGCGGAGGCTTTCCCTATCATAGGAATCTTTCTAATTGCCAAAGGCGCTAAAAATTGCTTTTCATAGCCATAGTCGATTTTCAACTGATTATTGGGCTTCGCTTCACCGGTAGCCACTTTACTTACAATTTTGTTCTGTGACAGGCCAAATGAAATAGGCAGTCCTGACTCTTTAATGATACGTTTGCGCAGCTCTATAGCAAACTTATAATTGCCAAAAAATCGGTCCATCCCCGTTAGATCTACATAAAACTCATCTACACTTGTTTTTTCGAACAAAGGAACCGTATCTCGTATGATATCGGTAATAAGGTTCGAATGTTTCATATAGGTACCGGCATTGCCCCTGATTACAATTGCTTCCGGACACAGTTGTTTTGCCATCTGCATGGACATACCCGAACGCACGCCAAAACGTCGAGTCTCATAACTACAGGCAGCCACCACTCCCCGCTGTCCCGTACCGCCTACCATTACAGGCTTTTTAAGCAGTTCGCTATGGAGCAACCGTTCTACGGAAACAAAAAAGGTATCGAGATCCAGATGCAAAATTGACTTGTTCATTGTACAAAACTATGGAATATTTCCATTTTATTGGAAAATATCCATAGTTAAAGATATCAACAATCAATTTCAGGGGTGAAATAAATAAGGACATAATTAGGAAGTAAGTACTCCTTAAGATATATCGCGTTGTACTTCAAGGCTATGGCACCACTTCAGACAACCACTTTAAGAATCCATAACTATCCATCTTGTATAAAATTTGGATTCAGTGGCTAATTTTTTCTAGGCACAAAATCCTGATCTACGGATATTTTTTAAAAACACTAATTTAGTTCACTGAATCCCCACCATAAAAGTTAAATTCTTAAATTAGAGGAAAACTAGAATTATGTGTTTCGGTACCAGGGTAACGACTTCCATAAAAGACTTGCAAAAATTCTATAATGTATCCAAGCTGGTCGGTAAAACCCCCGTTGAGGATGAGTTGGTATATTACCATGCCAATGGGTGGGCCCATCCGCTACTATGGATTGTTCCCCAAGAAAGAAATGATCACATTACTCCTTCCATGTGGGGCGTAATGCCTGTAAGCGAAATGGGGGCCGACTACCAGAAGTATTATAAGGATGCCGCACGATTTGGGGCAGGATTAAATGCGCGCTCCGAAAAGCTCTTTGATCATTTTATTTATAAGCACAGTGCCTTTACCAAACGCTGTATCATTCCCGTAGATGGTTTTTTTGAGCCCCATACCGCACCAAAAAAATTTAAGGTCCCTTTTTATTTCGAGCGAAGGAATAAAGAATTGATCAGTCTCGCTGGAATCTACACTACAACAAAGGATGGATATAACACCTTTACCATCCTAACCAAGGAGGCCACTCCCCTCTTTGAAAAAATACACAACACCAAAAAAAGACGTCCCGTAATATTAAAGGATGAGGATGTAGAAACTTGGTTGAATTCTGACCTTTCTGAAAAAGAAATTCAAGAAGTGATAAAGCATGATATGGGTGATACCGACCTCCACGCCTACCCCATCAGCAAAGATTTATACAGTCCACAGATAGACTCTAACAGACCGGATATAATTAAAGAAGTAAAGTACAAGGAATTAGAGATTGAGTATTGATCTGATTGGAAATCCTGCTTCTATCTGGGAACGATTTAAGAAAAATGTTTCTACACTAATACACCGCTAAATTCCCTTATGCTTTTACATATTTAGAATTTCAATGAATTTGTACATGTGCAACCAGTTAGCAAAGTCTATTTTCTTAGAATTGTTTACAATATGTATTTATTTGTACTTTAGAGGTTCAAATATTTCAAAATCCTGAAATCACAAAGCCCTAATATCGACTCATCCATCTTTAGCAATGAATTGCGAAAGGGAGATATTAAGGCCTATGAAACCTTGTTTCGCCTTTACTATGACAAACTTCTACATATCGCAAAAGGTTATCTCGGAAACCTGGAAGATGCTGAGGGAATCGTACAAAATGTCTTTATAAAGGTATGGGAACGGAAGAGTGAATTCGGTAAAATCAAAAGTATCAATAACTACCTTTATACCATGACCAAGAACTCCTGCTTGGATCACATAAAGCATCTAAAAGTCAAAGAATCTTTTTCAAAAACTTTTTATAATGAAAAGACTGCAATAAATTATCAGTTCATTAAAGATGAAGCAGCCGCCACAATTCTGGAGGAAGAACTGGAGTTGAGGATTAACCTTGCAATTGAATTACTTCCTGAAAAATGTAAAAAAGTCTTTATAAAAAGTAGGATAGAGGGGATGAAACATGCTGATATTGCTAAAACCCTGAACATATCTAAACGAACCGTGGATAACCATATTTCCAATGCTCTTAAGCATATGAAGTTCCATTTAAAAGAGTTTCTAACACTATTTTTTATAACTTTTTTATAATTGTTTTAGGTACACCTTCTATTTGAATCGTCTATATAGTATAAGACATACTATGGAACGTGATCAAATATTGAAATATATACAGGAAAATACTTCTCCTCAAGAAACTCGTGAGATAGAAAAGTGGATCCGGTCATCAAAAGAGAATACCCAAAAGTTCAATATCCTAAAAGCTAGATATTTAGCTACTACATTTGAAGAAACTTCCAAAATCATAAATATTGGAAAAAGTTTAGAGGAATATAAAAGGGTATTAGATCAGGACACCATAGCCAAACGTAAGAGAATCTGGGTCGAAACTCTTAAGTACGCTGCAATGATAGTGGTGGTTTTTGGTTTGGCAACCATATATCAAGTAAATACTTCGGACACCAGTCCTATCGTTTCCATTCCAGAAAATACCATTACACTTAAGCTAGAAAATGGCGATATAAAGACAATAGATGACGATGGTACTACACGGGTTGTAGACTCCCATGGTAATATTGTAGGGACCCAGCATGGGAATCGAATAATATATAATAATGAATCGCGTGTCGAAAAGTTGATCTATAACATATTAACAGTTCCTTATGGAAAACGATTCGATATCATACTTTCAGATAGTACCCGTATATTTTTAAATGCAGGCAGTTCTCTTAAATATCCCATAAAATTTATCAAGGGTCAAAATAGAGAAGTATATCTCTCCGGAGAAGCTTTTTTCGAGGTAGCCAAAAATGAAAACCCTTTCATTGTTAATACTAATGAATTGGATATAATGGTTTTGGGCACATCATTCAATGTTACCTCCTATCCAGAGGACAACACTACAAATACAGTACTGGTTGAGGGGTCTGTTGCCCTATACCAAGATGAAGATCAGGACTCTAATAGGAAGACACTCCTAACTCCGGGACATTTAGCTTCGTTGAACAAGACAAATATGGAAATCACTATAGAGAAGAGCGAGACCTTCTTATTCACCGCATGGAAAAATGGCAACATTGTATTCAGGCATACCACTTTTAATGAAATTATTAAAAAACTAGAAAGACATTATGATATCACTATAATAAACAACAACAAGGTCTTAGGCCAGGAATTATTTACGGCCAGCTTCGAAAATCCATCACTGGAACATGTACTTAATACTTTCGAGGATAATTACGGGATAGAATATATTATTGACAATAAAAAAATTACAATTAATCCTTAAAGTTAGATTTAATATGATTTAAACTTAAATATGAAAATTTCACAGAGCATATCTTTTTTTACAAATCCTATTAAAATTGGGAAATGTGTCAGCATTTCCCGATTTACGATTTGACTAAATTATTTAACCACCTAAAAACCACAAAAATAATGAAAAAACCAATTATTAAAAGACAGCATATTCCTTTTCAGATGTGCTTAGATTTAAAGATGAAAATTACCGCTCTCATTTTGATCATTTCAGTGTTTCAAATGAATGCCAATTCTTCCTATGGCCAAAATGCAAAAGTCACCTTAAACTTTAACAATGTTAGTTTAGAGAAAGTCTTAAATAGGATTGAGGTGATAACCGATTATAAGTTTGTATATAAAGACAAAGAGGTTGATTATAGAAAATCCGTATCCGTTAATGTATCAGATAAATGGTTATCGGAAGTATTGGATGATCTTTTTTCAGAATCAAATATCGAATATAAAATGTATGAAAAGCAGATTATTCTACGAGCGCAAATAGAGCCTCAACCAAAGCCAAATGAAAAATCTATTATACTAGACAAAGCACAATTTGAAATAAGTGGGATGGTGATAGATTACGATGGCACTCCACTACCAGGTGCGAATGTGATTGAAAAAGGCACAACAAACGGAGTTACGACTGATTTTGATGGGAATTTTACTTTAATGGTTAAAAGCGAAAAAGCATCACTAACAGTTTCTTATATCGGATTCGCGACAAAAGAAGTTGTACTAAACGGGCAGAGTAATCTTACTATTACATTGGAAGAGAGTGCAGCAACCTTGGATGAGATTGTAGTAGTAGGGTATGGAACTCAGAAAAAAAGTTCCGTAACAGCTTCTATATCAACTTTAAAAGGCGATATGGTATCCGACAATCCTGTAGCGAATATAAATAACAGTATTGCTGGAAGAGTTTCGGGAGTACTTGCGTTTCAGCCTAGTGGAGAACCAGGAGCAGATGCTGCAGAAATTAGGGTAAGAGGTCTTGGAACAATTGGTTCTAATTCTGGAGCATTAACTATTGTTGACGGAGTTCCACGGAGCTATTCCCAAATTGACCCCAATGAAATAGAAAGTATTACAGTCTTAAAGGATGCGGCTGCGGTTGCCCCTTATGGCTTGGCCGGTGCTAATGGTGTGGTTGTTATAACCACTAAAAGAGGTAAAGAGGGAAAAATCAATTTCAATTACAATACATGGTTCGGTATCCAGCGACCCACTCGGTATCCAAAATACTTGGATTCTTATGACTTTGCCACTGCACTGAATGTGGCCAGTAAAAACGCTGGATTAGATCCAGCTTATAGCGAGGAAGAACTTCAAAAGTATAAAAATGGTAGTGATCCTGATCATTATCCGAATCACGACTGGGTCAAAGAAGTAATTGATTTTAATGCACCGATGTTAAACCACAATCTAACTTTTTCAGGTGGTTCTGACAAAATTCGGTTTTTTAGCTCACTGGGTTATCTGTATCAACAAGGTTCCGTAAAAACAATTAATTTCTCAAGATATAATCTAGCGTCCAACATTGATTTTGACGCAACTAACTCAACATTAATCTCATTCAATATCAAAGGTAGTTTAGAAGTGACTGAAAATCCCGGATCTGTAAACGGAGCAGGCATATATACACAAGCAACCAAGCAACCTCCATTGTTCCTAGATCAATTATCCTTTAGCAATGGTTTACCGGGAAATAAACTATTACCTTCCATTTACGATAGTGGCTACAACAACGACAAAAAAAATACCCTATACACACAGTTATCCATAGAGCAACAGATTCCAGCAGTTCCTGGATTAAGTTTAAAAGGAGTAATATCATATGACAAAGGATATACCTTAAACAAACAGTGGGAAACACCATATGTTTTTTATGCCTTAGATAGTAATGACGAGTTTATTGAAAGAAATGGAGGTGTTACATCACCAAGACTAAGTCAGTCTTTTCGCGAGAGGATAAACACAACCATTCAAGGCTATATTACCTATAACAACAGATTTGGAAAGCATGGTATTGATGCTCTATTTGTTGCTGAGCAAAGAAATGGGGATGGAATAGATTTTTCTGCCTCTCGAATCAATTATCAGGTCGACCTTGATGAGCTCTCGATGGGAAGTTCTTCTAAGAATGATTTTGATAATAATGGGTCTTCAAAAAGCAACAAGCAATTGGGCTTGGTATATCGGCTTGCCTATGATTATTCCCAAAAATATCTTGCTGAATTCTCCGGACGATATGATGGTCATTATTATTTCGCTCCAAACAACCGATATGCCTTTTTCCCCGCGGTATCTCTAGGTTGGAGGTTGTCCGAAGAGTCTTTTATTAAGGACAACGTTTCCTGGATCAATAGTCTTAAACTACGTGGTTCCTATGGGAAATCGGGCAACCTAGCAGGAGGGCCCTTTCAATATTTAAGTTCATTTGATCTTGTTAACAGCTATGTATTTGGTGGTTCTCAAGTACAGGGTGCGGTGGAGCGCAAGGAACCGAACGTAAATATTACTTGGGAAGTAGCCAACAAGATCAATGTGGGGCTGGAAGGAACATTTCTAGCGGGTCGATTAGGTTTTGAACTTGATTTTTTCAAGGAAAAACGATCAAATATGTTGGTTTCCCCAAATTCAGTAGTCCCTTTGGAATATGGAATAGGGATTTCTCAAATTAATGCAGGAGTTATGGAAAATAAAGGATTTGATTTTTCCTTAACCTCACAAAATAGCTTTTCAAATGACCTTAGAGTCGATTTTGGTCTGAATCTTTCTTACGCTAAGAATAAATTGATACAGACATTTGAGAATGAATCCACCCTGAACAATCCAAATAGAAGTAGAACTGGAAGACCACTTGACACACAATTTGGACTTAGGGCAATAGGCCTTTTCCAGTCTCAGGAAGAAATTGATGCCTCTGCTACCCAATTTGGTCAGTTACAGCCAGGAGATATAAAATACGAAGACATTAATAATGATGGAAAAATCAACAACGACGACGAAGTTGTTATTGGAGACTCTGCTTTCCCCCAAATCATTTATGGTATTACAGGCAATTTAAAATGGAAGAACTTTGACCTAGGCATGCTATGGCAAGGTGCTGCAAAGAATAATTTCCTTCTAACCAACGAAGCCGCAAACCCATTTTTTAATGGTGCAAAAATTTTCGAGGATCAGTTGGATTATTGGACCCCAGAGAATAGGGACGCCAAATACCCCATCATTTTACCATCGCCCAGCGCTAATAGCACTAAAGCTTCCTCTTGGTGGATACGGGATGGAAGTTACCTTCGACTGAAGAATTTAGAATTAGGGTTTAATCTTCCAATAGACGTATTGGAAAAGATGAAAATGCAATCATTAAGAATTTTCCTTTCGGGACAAAATCTCTTAACATTTTCATCGGAAGATTATCTTGACCCAGAGATAGGAGTCAGTGGCGGCAGTAAAAGGGCGAGGTATTATTTCCAGCAAAAGGTTTTTTCTTTAGGTCTTAATATTGGCTTTTAATTCATTTAATAAACATAAAAACATACAATTATGAAACCATTATATACTCCGTTTTTGATTGCTATATCCTTAACAATACTTTCATGTAGCGACGAAATGATAGACGTACAGCCCACCGATCAATTAAGCGATGGTACATTGTGGAGCAGTGCAGATAATGCAGGACTTTTCTTGAACGATATTTACAATAGTTTGAATCCAGGACCAGAGTCTTCAATTTGGACAAATGTACCATCAGAAATCAGCAATGATCCCCTTGATAATTTCTCAGATAATAGCGTAAGCGGGAATATAGCAGGTATTCCTTCCTACGAAAATTTCGCATTGGGTACTTATGGACCATCAACGCCAATATTCAATAGGCATTGGAGAAATATGTATGAAAATATCCGTAAATGCAATTTATTAATTGTCAATGTGCAAAAGGCGGACTTTAAGGAAGATTCAAAGAACTCCCTGATTGCTCAAGCAAGGTTTTTACGTGCGTACTATTATAAATCCCTTGTGGATCTATACGGCGGTGTTCCACTGATTCTAAAGCCATTAAATCGTAATACCGATGGCGATGAAATATTTACGGCCAGAAATACTTATGAAGAATGTGTTTCTTTTATACAGACTGAATGCGAAGAAGCATCAATAAACCTGCCCTTGACCGTTTCATCCGAAAATATTGGACGCGCTACAAAAGGTGCTGCCTGGGCCTTAAAGGGAGAGTTGGAACTTTATGCTGGAAAATGGCAGGATGCTGCTTCCACCAACTTAAAAATAATGGAGTCCAGTGCAGGTTACGACCTTTATCCTGATTACGAAAAACTGTTTCATATAGCCAATGAGAACAATGAAGAAATAATATTTGATGTGCAGTATGAGGCAGAAATAAAGGGAACAATAAAAGAAAAGTATTGGAATCCGATCCACGTGGCAGATGGTAATGGATGGGGAGCCGTTAATCCTACGCAGGATCTTATAGATAGCTATGAGTTTCTTGATGGCAAAACGGAAGCAGAAGGTTCTGCATTATTCGATCCCTCCAACCCATATAAAAACCGTAGCCAAAGATTCTATGGATCTATAATTTATGATGGCTCAACTTGGAAAGATGACATTATTTATACGAGGTTAGGCATTCCAAATAATAGGAATGAGATAGATGTTCCAGGTAAGGGCGGCAAAACTCGCTCTGGATACTTCCTTCGAAAACTAATAGACCCCTCAATTGTTCCAGGAAATAGCAGTGGATCAAATGCAATAATTTGGCGATATGCAGAAGTGCTGCTCAATTATGCCGAAGCAAAAAATGAAGTCTCCGGTCCGGATCCAAGCATCTATGATGTAGTAAATAAAGTAAGACAAAGAGCAGGGTTGCCCAACCTTCCCGTTGGTCTTTCCCAATCCGAGCTTAGAGAGCGAATCCGGAGAGAAAGAAGAGTAGAACTTGCATTTGAGGGGAAACGATTGTTCGATTTATGGAGATGGAAAATCGCAGATGATGTGTTTAACAAACCACTTCAAGGGATGAAGATTTCAGAAGACGGAGGGAACTTGGTCTATGAAAAAATAAATATAGGTGGCGGAGATATCCTTTTTGATGCCACAAAAAATTATCTAATGCCTATTCCTGAAAATGTGATATCATCAAATTCAAAAATCTCGCAAAATTCAGGCTATTAAAACTATTGTCATAGATAAAAACGACGCCTAGATGCGAAAAAAAATAACAAGAAAGGAATGGGGACATCTAACTCTAAGTGGTTTAGCATTACTTTTTGTGCCATTAGACTGTTTAGCAATGAGTAGTCCCTATTTACTTTCCAAAGATGAAAAGGACATCGTTCTTGGGGTTCAAACCTATAGCTTCCGTGACCGATCCTTAGATAAAGCCATTCAGGGAATGAAGGAATTAGGGATTAAAAGCTGTGAGTTATGGGAAGGCCATGTAGAGCCTCTAGAATTTATGTGGAAACGTAATTCAACACCAGAAGAAACCAAATTTAAAAAAGATGGATTGGCAAAATGGCGTTCCACTGTTACTATGGATGAAATCAAATCTATACGAGATAAAATTAATAATGCAGGAATAAATATCCAGGCCTACAACGGATCCTTTAAAGACAATGTCACAGATAACGATTTAGATTTGATTTTTAGAATAGCTAAGAATCTGGGAACTGATACCCTGACTACATCGGCCACGGTAGCTGTGATGAAACGTGTAGATAAATTTGCCCAAAAGTATAGAATAAAGGTAGGTATGCACAACCATTCGCACGTTGAAAATCCCAATGAATTTGCGACGCCTAAAAGCTTTACGGAAGGAATGAAAGGCAATTCAGAATATATCCGGATAAACCTCGATATCGGACATTTTACTGCTTCCAATTACGATCCAGTTGAATTTATACGCCAAAATCATAAGAAGATAGTATGTATCCATATTAGAGATCGAAAAAAAAATCAAGGCCCTTCTGTTCCATTTGGAGAAGGGGACACCCCTATCAAAGAAGTATTGAAATTGATACGAGACAATCAATGGTCCATTCCTGCCAATATTGAATATGGCTATGATGGAAATGACACAATGATCGAGATGAAACATAGTGTAAGCTACTGTAAAACGAACAGATAAACCATCTATGCAAAATAAAAAAAACACCACTGAAGGCAGAAGAAAATTTATTTATCAGACCGCTGCCTTGGCTTCTTTTACCATAGTTCCGAGCTATGTATTGGCACTCAATGAAAAGGCTCCAAATAATAGGATTAACTTAGGTTTTATTGGGGCTGGCAGACAGGCATTGAATTTGCAAAAATCCTTTTTACAAACCCAAGAAATTCAAATTGTAGCAGTAAGTGACGTATATCGTTCCAAAATGCAACACTTTATATTCGAACTGGACGCATGGCATACAACAAATCAAAGTAATTTTAAACAAGATTGTGTCGCCCATGAAGACTTTATGGAGCTATTAGATCGTAAGGACATTGATGGGGTTGTAATTGCCAGTCCGGATCATTGGCATGCGTCAATGGCTGTAAGAGCGGCTGAAGCCGGTAAAGATATTTATTGTGAAAAGCCGCTGTCCCTTACCATTTCCGAAGGTTGTGCCATGGTAAATGCAACTCGTAAGAATAAAAGAATATTTCAAACCGGGAGTATGCAACGATCATGGCCCGAATTTAGGCAGACAGTAGAGTTGATCAAGAATGGTTATATTGGTGACATTCAGTCAATAAAAGTGAACGTTGGCGGTTCACCAAAACCTTATGATCTGCCCCAAGAAACAATTCCCTATGATCTTAATTGGGACTTATGGTTAGGACCCAATGAATTCGTTCATTATAACCATCAACTTAATCCTGCTATCGGGGATGATTTATGGGCACAATGGCGTTATTATAAAGGACTTGGAGGAGGCGACATGACGGATTGGGGGACGCATATGTTCGATATCGTCCAATGGGCACTGGATAAAGATGATAGTGGCCCTATTGAAATAATACCGCCTGATGGGAGCAACTACCCCCATTTGACTTTTAATTATGGCGACGGAATCGTAGTGACCCGTGAGGATTTTGGTAAAAATCACGCTATACAGTTCAAAGGAACCGAAGGCTCCATAGAAGTACAACGACACAAGTTGGTGACCTTTCCCGAATCGCTATCAACCGAATCTATAAAAGAAAATGAAAACAAGGTCTATTATAGCGATAACCATTATAAGGATTTTCTAGATGCAATGAGATCACGTAAAAAACCAATCGCCGATGTTGAAACAGGGCATCGCAGTGCCACAATATGTAATCTCGGCAATATAGCTTGTGAACTTAGGAGACCATTATATTGGAATCCCAAAAAGGAAAAATTCAAACGGGATTCAGAAGCAAATAAATTGCGTTCCCGCAAAATGAAACCCGAGTGGAGTGTATAAAATAAACAGATTCAAAATGAGAATACTTTGTATTGATTTCAAAAAAGCAATAGTGCTGTTTAAGAGAAATTTCCAAAACTGGAATTTCCCTACATTAGCTCTTATTTGTTGTCTTTCTGGATTATCCGTTTCTGCACAAGACAACTATGAGCCACCGCACTTGAGCTCCCCGGATTCTTGGTCGATTATTTTACTTCCTGATCCGCAAACGTATGTGAAATTTGGAAGGAATCAACCTTTGTTAGAATTAATGACCACTTGGATCAGGGAGAATATAAATACATTAAACATTAAAATGGTACTCTGTACAGGAGATTTAGTAGAGCAGAACGAAAAAATAAATCCCAACGGCATTTCTTCTAATCAATCTAGCAAAGCGCAATGGGAGTCCGTCTCACATGCTTTTGGACGCTTAGATGGATTGGTGCCCTACATTACTGCCTGTGGCAACCATGATTACGGATATGTAAATATTGAAAATCGGAAATCTAACTTCATGAATTATTTTCCAGTAGATAAAAATTTTAAGAATCAAGAGATATTACGCGAAGTAGGATTAAATGCCGAGAATGTCCCTACTCTAGAAAATGCAGTATTCGAATTCGAATCACCACAGGGAAGGAAATTTTTATTCGTTTCCCTAGAATTTGCTCCCAGAGACACCATAGTGGAATGGGCAAAAGAGGTAACCAGTATGGAGAAATACAAAGACCATACCGTTGCGCTTCTCACCCATTCATATCTGAACCCCAAAAACGAACACATCGTCAAAGAACACTATAAAATTGAAGATTGTAACTATGGTGCAGCTTTGTTCGATAAATTAGTAAAGCCTTCTAAAAATATCCAAATGGTATTTGCTGGTCATATAGGTCGACCCAATGACCCCAAATCTCACGTAGCATTCCGTACGGACAGGAATGCAGGAAATAAAAAAGTACAGCAGTTGGTTTTCAACGCCCAGGCTTTGGGAGGGGGATGGATGGGAAATGGTGGCGACGGATGGCTTAGAATCCTAGAATTTTTGCCAGATAATAAGACCGTAAAGGTCAAAACATTCTCGCCTCTATTTGGAATATCTCCAACCACCCAAAAATATGCATGGCGCTCGGAATCCTATGATGAGTTTAGTTTTGAGCTTGATTAAACTTTCATTGTCCATCGTGAAATTTATCAAGTCCGATCAATCCTATTGTCTCAATGAGATAATTGCTCTTTCCATCGGGGCCAACATAATTATCTGGAATAGAATATCAATTATTAAAAATCTAATCCCAACAATGATATTTAGTGACCATATTTCTTAAACATTAATTGAACTAAATCCTCACAAATATGAACCGATCAATCATTATGGCCATTATGTTAATGGTTCAACCTAGTTTAATCACACTATATGCCCAAATCGATAACCAAAGACCTAATATCATTCTAATTATGGTTGACGATCTTGGCTATGGCGATCTTGGGAGTTACGGACAAAAAATGATCCACACTCCAAATCTTGATAAGATGGCGGAGCGCGGGATGAAATTCACCAATTACTATTCCGGCTCTACTGTTTGTGCTCCATCAAGAGAAGCACTTTTAACAGGCATGCATACCGGGCATACTTTTATAAGAGGTAATTTTTTAACAGATGAAATGGCGGACCCCGCCTTACCGACTGAAAAGAAGACCATCGCAGAAATCCTCAAGAACAATGGATATAAGACCGGACTCATCGGAAAATGGGGGTTAGGGGAACCAGGAAAGGGACCAAAATCTCAGGGATTTGATTATTCTTATGGTTATCTTGATCAAATTAACGCACACAACTACTATCCTCCCTTCCTTTTCGAAAATGAAAAAAAGATTTTACTAGATGAGAACGAAGATGGAAGACAAGGAACTTACAGCCATGATCTTTTTATTGATAAAACAAAGGATTTTATTGATGGACAACAGGCTGAGCGACCATTCTTTCTCTATTTGCCCTATACCATGCCACATGGAAAGCATGTAATACCTGATAATTCACTTTACGCAAATCAAGATTGGCCAGAAAAATTTAAGAATTATGCCGCAATGATATCTCGTTTAGATAAAGACGTGAAGGGCATAATCGATCATTTAAAAGAAAAGAATTTAGATGAAAACACCATAATATTCTTTACAAGCGACAATGGGGCCAATCCAGAATTTGGTAAATTCTTCAATAGTAATGGAGGTTTCAGAGGTGCAAAACGTGATATGTACGAAGGAGGCATCCGCGTTCCATTGATAGCCTATTGGCCACAAAAAATTAAAGGCGGCCAAGTATCTGATGAAATTCTTGCCGCATGGGACTTTATGCCTACGATTGCTGAAATTTCGTCGGTTTCAATTAAAGAACCTATTGATGGAATTTCGTTTTACAATACCCTATTCGGTACAGGAGTACAATTTCCACATCCTTATCTATATTGGGAAAATTACACTTATAATTATAGTTGGGACAAACCCAACAACGCTTTACCAAGGAATTGGCTAAGCAGTAGGGCAATAAGAATGGGAAAATGGAAGGCAGTATCTACTCACACCCCAGATAGCAAAAATGAAACTATAGAGCTCTACAACTTACTGCTGGACCGCCAAGAAAAACATAATGTGGCAGAACAGCACCCCGATATACTTTTGGACATAAAAAATATATTCGAGACTGCTTCTACAAAGAATGCTCCCTATTTCCCATATCAATTGCATACTTATGATATAAAATCTTCAAAGCAGCTTAAGGATTTTTTTAGATATTCTCCAGTAAAGAAACCAATCGTGAGTGCACATAGGGGCGGACCTCGACAAGGTTTCCCGGAAAATTGCATCGCCACCTTTAATAATACGCTGTTGCACACCCCCGCAATTTTGGAAATCGACCCCCATTACACCAAGGATGGAGAAATCATACTAATGCACGATCCAACTCTGGATAGGACAACCAATGGGTCGGGAAAAGTTTCTGATTATACCTTGTCGGAGTTGAAAAAACTGAGATTGAAGGATACAGAAGGGGAATTGACCAACTATCAGATCCCTACCTTGGATGAAGCACTTATATGGGCCAAAGGCAAGACGATCCTTGTATTAGATCAAAAAGATGTTCCAATTGAAATGCGAATTCAGAAAATAGTGGAAAACAATGCCGAAGCCAATGCCATTGTTATAGCATATTCCTTAGAAGATATTAAAAAAGCTTACCAGCTAAACAATAATATTGTAATGGAAGTTATGATGGGGAAAAAAAGTAATATTAAGGACTTAGATGAAAGTGGGGTTCCGTGGCAGAACGTTATTGGTTTCATTAGCCATGATCTACCTCCCAATAAAGAAATTATAGAATTACTTCATGAACGGGGAACCATGTCCATCCAAGGTAGTTCCAGGAACATCGATAAACAATTCGCTACAGGAAAAATAGATAAAGTCCAGTTGATTAATGGGTATTTGAATATTCTTGGAAGCGGGATAGATATTATTGAGGTCGATTTAGGAATAGAGGCGGGAGAAGCCTTGAAAAATATAAATAAGCCATGAGTTTAAATTATTTGACAAACAAAAATCCTATCAAAATCCATGTTATCAAAACGGATTTGAAACCATATAAGACAATTTACTTTTTAATATTCTCACTCTTAACGATAATCAGTTGTGGAAGTAAAATAGATAAAAATAATCCTGATTTTAATACCAGAAAAAAAGAACTCAACGCAATGGATGATAGGCCAAATATCCTTTGGATCATCGCAGATGATCTAGGCCCCGATCTAAATTGTTTTGGAGAATCCCTGGTTTACACTCCCAATCTGGATAAGCTCGCTTCTGAAGGCGTAAAATATTTGAATACGTATACTGTGGCAGCCGTGTGCTCGGTAAGTAGATCAACCTTAATTACGGGCATGTACCCCGGAAGTATTGGTTCTCAGCAACACAGGACCAGATACAAAGCCTCCTTGCCAAATGGGGTCAAACCTATCACAGAATATTTTAAGGATGCTGGCTATTTCGTTACCAACAAGGGTAAAACAGATTACAATTTTATCCATGATAAAAAAGACTTATATCATGGAACCGATTGGAAGGAAAGAAAAAAAGGGCAGCCATTTTTCTCCCAAATTCAAATTCCCATACCACATCGCCCATTTAAAAAAGACACTTCCCATCCCATTGACCCTAATACTATAAAATTGCCACTTTATTATCCAAATAAGCTAATGGTAAGACAGGATTGGGCAATGTATCTAGAGACAGTGCAACTAATGGATCAAAAAGTAGGTGAAATCCTCAATCGATTGGAAGCTGAGGGACTTTCAGATAACACAGTGGTATTCTTTTTCGGGGACCAAGGCAGGCCTCATGTAAGGGAGAAACAGTTTTTATACGATGGTGGTCTTCATACGCCCTTAATTGTTAAATGGCCAGGAAAAATTGAACCAGGTACAAGTAACAGTAATCTTGTTAGCAATGTAGATATTGCTCCAACGACTTTAAATATCGCCAATATAGAATTCAAAAATAACATTCAAGGCCGTGATTTTCTAGCCCAAAACGCCCTGCCCAGAAAATATATTTTTGGGATGAGGGACAGAAGGGATGAGACGGTCGATCGAATAAGAATGGTGCGTAGCAATGATTTTAAATATATAAGAAATTACTATCCGGAACTCCCATACACTCAATTTAATGCTTATAAGAAGTATGAATATCCAATACTGACGCTCATGCAGATTATGTACAAAGATAGCTTGCTTACAAAAGAGCAAGCTAGATTTATGAAGAATAAAAGAGCTAGCGAAGAGCTTTACGATTTGAAGAATGACCCCAATGAATTATTTAACATAATCAACGACAAACGTTATGAAAAAGAAAAAAAGCTATTGAGCAATGAATTAGAAAAATGGATAGGGAAAACAGATAAAGGGCAATACCCCGAAGATTCGAACGAAATTGAGTATGCAAAAAATATGATGACCGAACTATTTAAAAATCAAATGGAATCCAGAGGTTTAAACCCCAATATTTCAGACGAACTATATTTAGAATATTGGAGAGATTATTTAAAAGCCCAGTTTGAGCCTGTAAATTAAATTAATCCTTATAGATAAAAATTGGGATCATATATTACAATAAAATCCCTCAAGGAAAGGGGGATGAAATATTCTGGAATTACGGTACTTTCCAAAGGGGCCACTCCCCACTTTGAAAAAACACGCAACAAAAAAAGAAAACAGGTAATCTTAAAGAATGAGGATATAGAAAATTGGTTGGATAATGGCCTTTCTGAAAAAATAAATTCAACAAGTGATGCACAAGGAAAGGAGGTATGGGAGAGTGTCTCTATTCTATTGTCGCTTCATTTTTAAATTGACGAACATACAAAGCTCTTGAAATTCATCAATGGTTTTGTGGCCGGCATTCGGAGTGTGTAAAAGTTCGGTCAAGGTGATTTTGGCCAAATCCTCGGTCGTATCTTCCAAGATATCAATATTGTCCATTGCTTTCAGTACGTTCATTGCTCTTGTAGATAAGGGTAATCTATAAATTTTGGTATTCTTGTCCACACCGATAAATTTGGATAATGATCCCACCTCTCCTTCCGTTTCCTTATAAAGTGTAGATACTTGCTTCCTGAATTGCTTTACAATTGCCAAAGCTTCTAAAAATTCATCGTAAGTGACCCTATCTTTTGTTATGGCTTTTTTCATTAGATTATGTTTTAATGGTATCAACAGTTTTCATTTCGCTACTTAACCATACTATGTGACATCTGAAATATTCTAATCCTTCTATCTCTATATAATTATTTTAATCCAGTAATAAACTAACAATGAGATGAAGAGGTATAAAAGTTTATTTGTAATCTAGCTTAAACCTATCTATAAAAATTAATTTCACAATGCTAAAGATAAATCTTAGTGAACAAATAATTTCCCTTAACCTCTTGAAGCTCAAAAACAAGGGGTTAGACTTCCATAGCATTTACTTTAGATTTTTAATATAACCACTATTATTTTCTTGAACAGGAGACATTAATTATTACAACTCTTATTACAACTCAAGAATACTATCAGTAAACTTGTTTTTTTCTCCTTGAGCCATGTCTTTATGGACTGTGTTGCACGACTAATATGTTTTTCCACCGCCTTTTCTGAAATATCCAATTGGGCCGCGATTTCCTTGTGCTTGTACCCAGATTTCTTGCTGAGCAAAAAAACCACCTTGTTTTTTTTCGGGAGTTGATCTATGGCCTTTTCTAACAGTTTCATTCTTTCTTCTAAAACTGCTTCATCTCTTTCCTCAAAATCTACTAGGATATCATTTTTGAGCTCTAAAAGTGCAAGCTCTTCTTTTTTAAGCTTTCGGTATTCTTTAAGAAAGGTATTATAAACAGACCGATAAAGATAATTCTTAAAAGAAGAATGGATATCTAGGGTTTCCCTTTTAATCCAAATTTTCACAAAGGTTTGTTGTACAATATCCTCTGCTCGGTCTTGGTCCTTGGTTAAGTTATAGCAATACATTACTAGACTTGTATAGTATTTATGGTATAGGTTTTCATAAGCCCTTTCTTCTCCATTTTTAAGGCCGTCTAGAAATAAAGTATCTTTCTTGTACAAAATGTTTATATGGTTGATAAGATGTTAATCTATATAAAATTCTTTAAAATCTACGGAAATAAAAATAAAAGTCAAAAATAATGTAGGGATTAGAATAAAATTGGGGTCATACTAATGTAAATGATAATTTAACTATGAAGAATAGTAACTTAGAGCATCTTATTCAAGATTACTTGGATGGAAAAGTGACGGAGGCAAAGATGTATGACTATCTAAAGGAATATTCCTCGGAAGAAGTGAAAAAGAATTTTACGGATTTCATGGAAATGGATTATCTTTTATCCAAGAAATATTTAAAAACAGATCCAGAAAGTGCCTTCGAAGATTTTCTGAATCAAATTAGAAAACCGTCTATCCCTGTGAAAAAACCAAAAAGGCGAGCGATTCCAACATATTGGAAATATGCCGCCATTTTTTTAGGTTTAGTTGGATTAGGGATAGGGTTGACATTCTTATCAAGATCCAACAATGGGCAAGAAACCCTAATTATCGCTAATAAAGAAGTAAATCTACAATTAGGTAATGGTAAGCTAGAGATAATTAAAGGGACAGGTAGTAATAATATTATGGATTCTGAAGGGAATATTATCGCTGTGCAGACAGGGGATAAAATTAAATATAATCCAGTATACCATTCTGAAGAAATAAAATATAATGAACTAAGTGTCCCTTATGGAAAAAAGTTCGAAGTAGAACTGTCGGATGGCACTATAGTATACGTTAATTCTGGATCTGTTTTAAGATACCCTATAAGTTTTGCAGCCGAGAATTTTAGAGAGGTATCTCTAAAAGGAGAAGCCTTTTTTAACGTAACCGAGAATAAGGAGCTTCCATTTATAGTTAAAACAGGAGCTGTTAACGTAAGGGTGCTAGGCACAGAATTTAATGTTTCTGCATACAGCGAAGATAGACAAACTAGTACGGTCTTAGTTTCCGGAAGTGTACAGTTGTATGATTCCATATCCACAGAAAAGAACCGGATAAACTTACATCTTGTTCCCGGACAAAGAGGCACGTGGAGCAAGGAAAGACTGGATTTCAATATAGATAAGGTGGACACTTCCCTTTATATTTCTTGGTTGCAAGGCAAGCTCATTTTTAGGGACGTACCCTTTAAACAAATCCGTAAGCAATTGGAGCGACGTTACAATGTAACCATTATTAACACAAATGAAGATTTAGACAATAATACTTTCAGTGCAAATTTTGAGGAAGAAAGTATAGAAGAGATTCTGGAAATTCTAGATAGGACTTACGGAATAGATTATTCAATGGAAGAAAATCAAATAATTATAAAATAACTAACTATAACCAAAAATTGCCAATGAAATATAACATTTAATAAAAGTAAATATAGGACCAACCCCTAATAAAAAATCGGAAAATGCTCGTAACATTTCCCGACCTAAAGGTGCGGTCAAAAACAGAGTTACCAATTAATAACCATATCAAAGCTATGAAAAAACTGATTATATTCGGGTGTTCCTTTATGCTCACTCCAAAATTTGATCTTAAAATGAAGCTGACTGCATTTTTCCTTTTCGTTTTTATGTTGCAGATCAATGCCACCACCTATTCACAAAATACTAGGATATCTCTTGAAATGAACGATGTAAAGCTAAGTGAAGTCCTTAGCCGAATTGAAACCATTTCAGAATTTAAATTTTTTGTTGACACACAGAAAATAGATGTGAAAATAACAGTAGATATAAAAGCGGATAGAGAAAGAATTTCTGATATTCTCGATAAACTTTTTACTGGAACAAATATTACCTATGAGGTTCGTAAAAAGCAAATTTTATTAAAAAAACCAGATGTTGTTCCCACTAAATTAAAAACTACCAATTACGATCAAAGTTATATTCAAATTCAAGAATTGCAACAGAATGTAATGGGAACAGTAATGGATAATGAAGGAATACCATTGTCAGGTGCTAACATTTTAGAAAAAGGGACTACCAATGGTACACAAGCAGATTTTGATGGCAATTTTTCTATAGATTTAAAAGACAACAATGCGATTTTAGTAGTTTCGTATGTCGGTTTTGCTACCAAAGAGATTGATGTAATGCAACAGACCAATCTTAATATAATTCTAGAGGAAAGTTCCGCAGGGCTTGACGAGGTGGTGGTGGTAGGTTTTGGAACTCAAAAGAAATTGAACCTAACCGGTGCTGTTTCCAGTATTGGAAGTGAAGATTTAGAGAATAGGCCAATTACCAGTGCTAGTCAGGCACTTCAGGGAATGCAAGGTGTATATATAAATCAAGTCGGAGGTCAACCAGGAAACGATGCTGCAACTATTAGGGTAAGAGGAGTTGGCACATTGAACGATAATAATCCTCTAATTTTGGTGAATGGAATTGAATTCTCTATGAACGATTTAAATCCTAATGACATTGAAAGTATTACTGTTTTAAAAGATGCTGCTTCTGCTGCAATTTATGGCTCACGTGCGGCTAACGGAGTGGTATTGGTAACAACTAAGAAGGGATCCCAAAAATCTGAAATAACCTATAGCTCATCGGTCGGTATCCAAGAGGTAATCTCTTTACCAAGGGTCATAAAAGATCCTATTAGGTGGATGGAATTATATTCCCAAGCACAATTAAACTTTGGTACCAGCGAGAACGCACTGGTTTTTCCGCAAAGTTTAATTGACGAATATAGTACCGGCATGCAAACTGATCCCTATACCTATCCGAGTAATGATTGGCATGATATAATGTTCGATCCAGCATTGATGCATGAGCATAATTTAAGATTCACCGGTGGGAGTGACAAAACTTCCTTTTCCCTGTCCTTGGGCCTCCTTGATCAAAATGGGGTTTTGAGGAGCACCGATTCGGAAAGGTATACAGCAAACCTTAATGTTAGTTCGGTTATGAACAAAAGCATAACAATTGGAGGGACTTTTAATGTTTCACATAAAACTAGAAACGAGCCTGTTGTGGGAATAACGGAAATCATGGAAATGATTTTTAAAGCTCAATCTTATCACCCAGCAAAATTAGAAGATGGAAATTACGGAATGAATTTTTTTGATATCCCTGGACATCGAAGATTTCGAAATCCTCTGGCACTTGCAGATGAAGGTGATAGTAATATAAGGGGCCTTAAATTGTTTTTAAATACCTATGCTGAAATTAAGCTTCCGTTTAATATAGATTATAAACTTAATCTAGGTTACACAAATGATGCTCAACGAAGAAAAATTTTCACTCCCCGTATTGTATTGTACGACGCTAAAACAAAAGAGCCTACGCAAATTCAGGCTGGAGGAAATCCTTTCGTAACCTTTCAAGGACAAGAAAGAGGAGTTGACCAAAGAGATGATGAATCTCAAAATTTGACTGTGGTTAACACTTTAAATTGGAACAAAGCATTCAGCGATGATACGGATTTATCCATCTTACTAGGAAATAGCTATGAGAAATTCGATCGGAGTTTTTTTACCGCAAGTAATGAAGGGTACCTTAGCAATAATTTATATGAGCTGAATGCGGGTAGCACCAATCCTGTTGTATCCGGGACTTCAACCGAATCTACCCTAATATCTTACTTTGGACGTGCCAATTACGTATTGGATAGTAAATATCTATTTGAGGCGAATTTTCGCTACGATGGATCCTCTAAGTTCGCCAAAGGCAACAAATGGGGCTTTTTCCCATCAGTTTCAGCAGGATGGAGATTAAACGAAGAACAATTCCTTAAAGATGTTGATTGGTTGGGCCAACTAAAGGTTAGGACTTCTTGGGGGCAATTAGGGAATGAACGAATAGGCTTATTTCGTTATTTGGATTTAATAGCGCCCGGCCAGGATTATATCTTCGGAGGTAATATTAACCCTGGTACAGCAGTTCTTGTAGATAATGATGACGAGATTTCTTGGGAAACTACTACAATCTCCAATTTCGGGATAGATGCCACTTTTTTAGGTGGGAAATTCTCTACCAGTATTGAGTACTTCAATAAAACCACTAAGGACGTCTTACGACCCGTTGGGATTCCTTCTCAGGTAGGTTCTCTAGGTGGTCCAATTAGAAATATAGGTTCAATTGAAAATAAAGGTGTGGAAATAGCATTGGGACATCGAAATATTCTTGGTGATTTCAGATATGATGTTTCTGGTAATTTTACCTATATTACCAACAAGGTTGTGGATTTAAATGGTGAGATAATACTCGAAGATTTATCGTCGGATGGTAGGGGGCCTTTTAATATCACAGAAGAAGGGAAACCGATTAATCAGTTTTATCTTTATCAGGCCGATGGTTTGTTTCAATCTCAAGAGGAAATTGACTCCCATGCCTTTCAAGGTGCGGATACTCAACCAGGTTATATTAAATTTAAAGATTTGGATAATAATGGTGTTATTGATCAAAATGACAGAGTAGCGGATGGTAATACCATACCAAAATACACCTATTCATTTAACATCAAATTAGCTTATAAAAATCTTTCTCTAAATACATTTTGGCAGGGGGTTGGAGATGTGCAAACATATAATAAACATGTAACGGGAGTACCTTTTTGGTTTGGAACCGCCTTGCCAGTGGGTTGGGCGAATGATTCTTGGACCCCGGACAATCGAGATGCAGGTTTTCCAATTATCACAAGATATCAAGATACGCAAAACACGCTTTTTAGAGATAGTAATTATTGGCTTCTTGATGCTTCTTACCTAAGGTTGAAAAACATACAACTTACCTATGATTTTAAGCAAGAATTGTTAACTAAGATTGGACTTAACAAGTTATCAATCTTCTGTAATGCACAGAACCTTCTTACGTTTACATCATTAAAGGATTTTGATCCTGAAACAGAATTGCTAGGTAATAATTTCTACAATTATCCATCTACGAAGATATACACCCTTGGATTCAATTTATCTTTCTAAAATAAAAATATCATGAAAAAAAACATATATATAATCATTATTCTCAGTCTGAATATGGTATCTTATAGTTGTTCTGAAGATCTACTGAACTTAGAACCAGCGGACCAAAGTAGTGTAGAAACTTTTTGGACTTCAGAAGTCAATGCGGAATCTGCCCTTACCGGTTGCTACGAAACATTGTTAGGCCCTTATAGAGGAGAAGGGTCATGGTTACTAAAGCTTGAGGACCTAACACCAAATGCATTTGAGATCGATGACGGAAGCGGAGCCTCTTCAATCGCAAAAGGCAACAATAATCCTACGCTACCACTTGTAAATTCTCGTTACAGAATTTCATATGAAGGTATCGGAAGAACTAATACGTTACTGGATAATATAGATTTGGTTCCAATGAACGAGGAACTGAAGAAGCGTTTTAAAGCTGAAGCGCGATTTTTGAGGGCTTTTTATTATCTTAATTTAATAGAGTATTATGGTGGGGTACCTTTAATATTAGAAACTCCTAATAATAATACCCAGGGTCAATTACCCCGTAATACCAAGGCAGAAGTCTTAGAGGTAATTTATAATGATCTTGATGTTGCCGCTGCGGATTTACCTATTTCATATCCTAGTACCGATAAAGGACGTATTACAAAGGGCGCAGCTTTAGCCTTGAAAGCTAGGACTGCACTATATAATGAGGACTGGGATAAAGCACTCTCCGCTGCACAAGCTGTTATAGATTTAAACATATACGACCTTTTCCCGGATTATCGCGGCTTATTTCTTCTAGAAAATGAAGGTAATAATGAAGTGATTTTCGATGTACAGTTCCAATTTCCTGAAGTAACAAATAACTACCATGAATTGTTCCAACAAGGAAATGTGTTGAAGGATTTATACGACGCGTATTTGATGACCGATGGAGAACCGATTACCACTTCACCTTTATTTGACCAAGCGAGTCCAAATGCAAATAGAGACCCACGACTATCCCAGACATTAATTACAATAGGATCAATGTTCAATGGAGAATTAGTGACTGGAGATGAATTATTTGCTGATTTGACGGGATATGCTTTTAAAAAGTATACTTATTATGTTGATGATGTTAAAAGGACAGCACCTCAGCCTAATCAGTCTGAAATAAATCCTATCCTTATTCGATATGCTGAAGTATTACTAACTATTGCCGAAGCGGAAAACGAATTAAATGGACCAACCGATCGAGCTTATGAAGCCATTAACAATGTTAGGAATCGAATATCTGTAGCTATGCCAAATGTTATACCAGGGCTAAGCAAGGAAGAGTTTCGCAATATTCTCCGTTTAGAAAGAAGAATTGAATTTGCAGGTGAAGGTCTATATTACAAAGACATTATCAGATGGAAAACAGCAGAAACCGTTTTGAATGCAGATGGTTTGGATAAAGATGGAAATGTAATTGAAAAACGAAGTTTTAATGCCACAAGGGATTACTTGTGGCCTTTACCAGATCGGGATATTTTGTTAAATACAAACTTGGAACAAAATCCAGGCTATTAATATAATGGAGCTGTTAGGCTAAGCAGAAATAACAATCTCTAAACCAAAGCTTTATTCAACGGGCTTTTCTGTTAGAGATTTAGCATACATAAAAAACACCTTTAAAAAGTAAAAATTGAATTATTTAAAACAAATACAATGAAAATATTCACCAAATTATTTCATATTGGTATGGGAATTATATTTTATTCCCTAAGTACGTTTGGGTATTCACAGTCTTCGAATTTAAGTAAACCTAATGTCATAGTTATTATGACAGATGACCAAGGCTCCATAGATCTTAACAGTTATGGTGCTACGGATTTGTATACTCCAAATATGGATAGACTCGCAAAAGAAGGAGTCAGATTTACCCAGTTCTATGCTGGAGCACCAGTTTGTTCACCTTCACGTGCTGCCCTTTTAACGGGTAAGACCAATTTACGTGCCGGTCTTCCAAACAATGTACCTATACCTGAGAGTGCAGAAAGGACTGGTAGTTATGGATTGCCAACGAACCAGATCACTATGGCCGAAATGCTAAAGGATAATGGGTATTACACAGCTTTAATCGGAAAATGGCATTTAGGTCATCGCGAAGAGAATTTACCCAACGGCCAAGGATTTGATTATTTCTTCGGGCATCAACGTGGTTGTATTGATAACTATTCACATACTTTTTATTGGGATGGACCCAATAAACATGATCTTTTTAGAAATTCCAAGGAAGTTTTTTATGATGGTTCTCATTTTACCGATTTAATGACCGAAGAAGTAAAGCAAGTAATCAATCACAAGAAAAATGAGCCATTCTTCATTTACTGGGCATTTAATGCCCCACATTATCCTTATCAAGGAACCACAAAATGGCTCGACTATTACAAAGACTTTCCTACCCCAAGAAAGGAGTATGCAGCATTTGTTTCCAAGACTGACGAGTCAATAGGAGTTGTATTGGATTATCTGGAACAACAAGGGATGGCGGAAAACACTATAGTAATCTTTCAATCAGATCATGGACATTCGTTAGAGGAGCGTGCATTTTGGGGAGGAGGAAATGCAGGTCCCTATCGCGGCAGCAAATTCAGTTTGTTTGAAGGAGGAATCCGTGTTCCAGCTATTATTCGATATCCTGGGGTAGTTCCTTCCGATCAGAAGCGTGACCAACTTGTAATGCAGATGGATTGGTTTAGCACTATTGCAGAACTCACCAATTCCAAAGTAACCGAAAAAGTCGATGGAAAAAGTCTAATGCCTATTATTTTGGATGATAATAAAGAATCTTTGCATGACGAAGTACACTGGCAATTTGGGAGTTACGATGATAACACAGCTCAATGGGCAGTTCGAAAGGGGCCTTGGAAACTTATTGGAAACGTTAATGAACCCTCAGGAAAAGGAAAAAAAATCGAATTAGATAAGTTATTCCTGGTCAATTTGGATGAGGACATCACAGAAAAAAATAATCTAGCAAAATCCAATCCAAAGAAATTAAACGAACTATTACAATTACATAAATCTTGGTTAAAATCGGTTCGATTAGAGATGAATCAATAACCAATTATTTGATTGAAAATTTATAAAATGGTTACGATCATTAGCGAAATTTAATACGGTTGAGTTATTTAGTTTAGTTGAAAAAGGAACAATGGGAAACTATTGTTCCTTTTTTTTAGACGCTATCCGGTAAACTGTGAAAGTTTAAAAAACAAGGTTGGACTTTTCAAAGTTTGATCCCTTATTCTCCATATAGTTACACGTAATTTTGGAGACTTCCCCAGGTAATGACATCTTCCCCGCCTGTACCGGACGGGCAGGCCCGCCTGAAAGGCGCGGGCAGGTTTCCCTCGATTCCTGCCGTATCTACATAAATGCACTTTTAGTATTCTTTTGGGCGTTACAATGATGTGCTTGCTTATCCTCGTATATCGGCCTCTTATGCCATTCCTGTTTAGCCTGTCCTGAGCGAAGACGAAGGGTTATCCCTGCACATCAGGGACTTGCATCCTCTAGATTAATTATTTACCTTTCGGTAAATAAAAAGATGCCCATGCTGGGCACACACACGCTATATAATTAATGGCCCAAAACAAATTAGCCTGAAAAGGGCCACTGATCATATAGCCATCGTTGTGTTTCATGCAAAAAAAAGCCAGCCGCACATTTTAGCACATTTGGTTTTGCCAACGCTCTTAGTCAACTCTGAAAAACCAAAAGAGCTAAAATCTCCCCACGCACGGAGGGCGACAGTAATTCGAACGGTTTTTATATCGGAAAATGAGATAGTTATAAGATATAATCTTATCTTGGTTGGATAAATTTAGACGGAAATGAACCGAATAAAGGAAGTACTCGAAGAGAAAGGGATTAAGCAGACTTGGTTGTCAGAAAAACTAGGAAAGAGTTATAACATGGTAAACGGCTATGTTCAAAACAGACAACAACCTCGCTTGGAAATACTGAATGAGATTGCAAAGATCTTAGATGTCGATATAAAGGACTTGATAGTCTCAAATAAGAGTTAATATGAATGAGGCTCAAACTAGAAAAGAATTAATTGATAAACAGCTTCAAGAAGCTGGATGGAATATAAACGACCAAACTCAGGTCATTTCAGAATTTGATATAAAAGTAGATCTGCCTGATGGAGTTAGTGAGCCTCTTACACAATATCAAGGACGTCAATTCTCCGATTACGTTTTACTCGGAAAAAATGGGAAACCACTTGCCGTAGTTGAAGCTAAAAAAGCCAGTGTTGACGCAAACATTGGAAAGGAACAGGCTAAACAATATTGTCACTACATCCAAAAGGAACATGGCGGTGAACTTCCGTTTTGTTTTTATACAAATGGACATGAGATTTTCTATTGGGATCTTGGTAATTATCCACCTAAAAAAGTAATTGGTTTCCCGACAAGAGATGATCTTGAACGCTATGAATATATCCGTAGAAATAGAAAACCACTTGCCTCAGAATTAATAAATATTGATATAGCAGGAAGAGATTATCAAATTCAGGCAATCCGTTCCGTAATGGAGTCTATCGAAAAGAAAAAAAGTAAATTTCTTTTGGTAATGGCTACAGGTACTGGAAAAACTCGAACATGTATAGCACTTTTAGATAGTTTAATGAGAGCTGGATGGGCTGAAAGAGTTTTGTTTCTTGTTGATAGGATTGCTCTTAGAAACCAAGCATTAGACGCATTCAAAGAACATTTACCAAATGAACCAAGATGGCCAAAAGTTGGTGAAAAATCCATTGCTAAGGATAGACGAATTTATGTCACTACTTATCCTACAATGCTCAATATCATAAGGGATGAAGAATACAGTTTGTCTCCTCACTTTTTTGATTTAATTGTTGTAGACGAAAGTCATCGATCAATCTATAATACCTACCAAGAGGTCTTAGATTACTTCAATACTCTTACTCTCGGCTTAACTGCAACACCAACTGACGTAATTGATCATAATACCTTCAAACTATTTGAGTGCGAAGACGGACTTCCAACCTTTGCTTATTCCTATGAAGAGGCAGTAAACAACATCCCTCCTTATCTGAATAGTTTTCAAGTAATGAAGATTCAAACCAAATTTCAAGAAGAAGGCATAAGCAAACGCACAATCAGTTTAGAAGATCAAAAGCAATTGATCCTTGAGGGTAAAGAAGTTGCTGAAATTAATTTTGAAGGAACTGACTTGGAGAAGTCTGTAACTAATAAGGGAACTAATGTCACTATTGTAAAGGAGTTTATGGAGGAATGTATCAAAGACCCAAATGGTGTACTTCCTGGCAAAACAATTTTCTTCTGTTCTACAAAAGCACACGCAAGAAGGATTGAACAAATTTTCAACTCTCTATATCCTGAATATCATGGGGAACTAGCCAAAGTGATGGTTTCTGATGATCCTAGAGTTTATGGAAAAGGTGGCCTTTTACATCAATTCACACATAATGATATGCCACGTGTTGCTGTTAGTGTAGATATGCTTGATACCGGAATTGACGTAAGAGAATTAGTGAACCTAGTTTTTGCTAAACCCGTATATTCATACACTAAGTTTTGGCAAATGATTGGTCGTGGAACACGACTATTAGAACCAACCAAGATAAAACCTTGGTGTCCCGAAAAAGATGTATTTCTCATCATGGACTGTTGGGACAACTTTGAATATTTCAAACTGAACCCAAAAGGCAAAGAACTAAAAGCTCAAATTCCTTTACCAGTCAGGTTTGTAGGTTTTAGAATTGATAAAATCGAAAAGGCTTTGGATAAAAGCCGAGAAGAAATCGCGAACAAAGAGACCGAACTACTTAGAACACAAATTAATGAGTTACCTAAAAAATCTGTAGTTATTCAAGATGCTAAACCTGATTTAGCCAAAGTAGAAGATGATACTTTTTGGAATCATTTGACACATGAAAAAATTGAATTTCTAAGACATACGATTAAGCCATTGTTTAGGACTATTTCTCAATCTGATTTTAAAGCGATGAGATTCAAGAAAGATGTTCTAGAAACTTCGCTTGCTCATTTGTCTGACGAAACTGAGAAATTTGATACCCTGAAAGAGAACATAATTAATCAGGTGAGCGAACTTCCTTTATCAGTCAATATTGTGGCAAGACATACTTCCTTCATCAAACAAGTTTTATCGAACCATTATTGGTCTGTTATTGAAGATTCTGGTTTTGATGAATTGTCAGAGACCATTTCACCATTGATAAAATTCAGAGAGCAACAGATTACTACTGATGGCCCAGCCAAATTGAACCTTTCTGATGTGATTAAAACAAAAGAAATGGTGGAATTTGGTCCTCAAAATGAAGCCGTCAGCATTTCAAAATATCGTGAAATGGTGGAAGCTAAAGTTGCAGAATTGACTCAACGAAACCCAATTCTTCAAAAAATTCAGGCTGGTGAAGCAATAACAGAAGAGGAAACAAATCTATTGGTGGAGGAGCTTCATAATGAAGACCCTCACATTACTGAATCATTGCTGCGCAAAGTCTATAAGCATCAGAAAGCGAAATTCATTCAGTTCATTAAACACATTTTGGGCATAGAAATACTTGAAAGTTTTGATGACCAAGTAAGTAAGGCTGTACAACAATTTATTCAGGAACATACGCAATTAACTACTCGCCAAATCGAGTTTTTAAACTTGATGCGTGACTATATAATCGAAAGAGGGAATATTGAGAAGAGAGACTTGATACAAGCTCCTTTCACCATTATACATCCAAAAGGCGTGAGAGGAATATTCTCACCTATGGAAATCAAAGAGCTATTAACATTAACAGAAAAATTCGCAGCATAAATGAGTTTACTTAGTAATAACAGTACCATCAAAAACAAGATTGATGATCTCTGGCAAAAATTCTGGAGTGGAGGTATTTCAAATCCTTTAACGGCAATCGAACAAATCACATACCTGCTTTTCATGAAAAAGCTGGATGAAAACGATTTGGAAGAATTGTCAAGAAGCGAATTTTCAGGAGACCCTTATACTTCAAAGTTTGAAGGGATATATCTGCTTCCTGAAGATCGTCCAAAAGCTGATGCAACAATAGAAGAGATAGAAGAAATTGAAAGAACAAAGGGAATTGATAAACACACTTTGAGGTGGAGTCAATTCAAAAGAAAGCCTTCTGATGTAATGCTTGCATACATTCAACGTTATGTATTCCCATTCCTAAAGGATTTGGAAGAAGATGATTCTCTTTTCGCAAAGCATATGGTAAATGCTGTGTTTATCATTCCGAAACCATCACTTTTAAAAGAAGCCATTTCATCAATTGATGAAATTTTTGAAGAGATGGAAAAAGACTCCAATGAAAAAGGACAGGATTTTCAGGACATTCAAGGAGATGTATATGAATACTTACTAAGCGAAATTGCCTCTGCGGGTAAAAACGGACAGTTTAGAACACCACGACATATCATTAAATTGTTAGTGGATTTAGTTGATCCAAAGCTAGGACAAAAAGTAGCCGACCCTGCTTGTGGAACAGGTGGTTTTTTGTTGGGTGCTTATCAATATATGGTAACCCAACTCGACAAAGGGAAAGGTCAAAAAGAACCAGATGAAGACGGTTTTATTCGTAACAGCAAAAGTGCCCTGCTAACTGAGGAAGTAAAAGAGATTTTGGATAAAAGTTTATATGGTTACGATATAGACTCTACAATGGTTCGCTTGGGTTTAATGAACCTTATGATGCACGGTATTGACAATCCTCAAATTGACTACAAAGACACCCTAAGCAAAAGCTATAACGAAACTTCTGAATATGATGTGGTTTTAGCCAACCCCCCATTTACAGGAAACATTGACAAAGGAGATATTCATGAAGAGCTACAACTAAAGACTACCAAAACAGAACTCCTTTTCATAGAGCGTATTTTTAATATGCTTAAAATGGGAGGATCAGCTGGAATAGTAGTTCCCCAAGGAGTGTTATTTGGGACCAGTAATGCTTTCAAAGATGCAAGAAAATTCATGATTGAGCAATCTGAATTGAAAGCAGTAGTTACCGCCCCAAGTGGTGTTTTCAAACCTTATGCAGGCGTAAGTACTGCTCTACTAATATTTACCAAAGGAGGTGAAACTGAAAATGTTTGGTTTTACGACATGGAGTCGGACGGTTACACATTGGACGATAAACGCACTAAACAAGAAGGTTATGGAGACTTGCAGGATATCATCACCCAATTCAAAAATAGAGATGCCCAAAAGGAAGATGAACGAGAAGGTAAACATTTCTTTGTGCCTAAGAAGGAAATAATAGATGCTGATTATGATTTAAGCTACTCAAAATATCGAAATGAAGTTTTCGAAGAAATAGTATATGAAAAGCCTGACGTAATTATAGACAAGCTTGTTGGCAATGACGGAAATGGTGGTTTGGAAAATGAGATAGTTACTAACCTAAACCAACTAAAAGAGCTATTTAGATGAAGATGCTATTAAAAAGCTTAGAAGAAGTAGCTGATATAGTCGCTGGTCAATCTCCACCTTCAAAATTTTACAACAAAAATGGAAATGGACTACCATTCTTTCAAGGTAAAACAGATTTTGGGGATAAATATCCAATGGTAAGAGCGTGGTGCACCGAGCCTTCAAAAGTGGCATCTGCAAACGACATATTAATGAGTGTAAGAGCTCCAGTTGGACCAGTAAATATTGCAACTGAAAAATGTGTTATTGGCAGGGGGATTAGTGCTATCAGTGCTAAATCTGGTTATTATAGTCTTTATCTTTACTACTACCTAAAAACTAATCAGAACCTGATAAGGAAATATTCAACAGGCTCTACTTTTAAAGCAATTACTCAAAAGGAAATTAAACGGATTCCAATAAATATCCCTGAGTCATTAAATGACCAAAAACGAATTGCTAAAATACTCTCTAATTGTGAAGCTTTAATCCAAAAACGAACAGAAAGTATTGACTTATTGGATGAACTTTTGAAATCTACTTTTTTAGAAATGTTTGGAGATCCAAGATCAAATTCAAAAAATTGGGAAAGTGGCCCAGTGATAGCTTTTGCAGATTGCATTGTTCCTGGGAGAGACAAACCTAAGAGTTTCACTGGTGATACACCATGGATAACCACTAATGACTTAAACCATTTAGGAACGACAACTAGTTCTAGGCAAAATATAGGCTTATCACCAAGTGAAATAAAAAATGTACGGGCTAGAGTTATACCCAATAATAGCGTATTGATAACGTGTGTTGGTGATCTTGGTGTAGTTTCATTAGCAGGTGGTAACATGGTCGTAAATCAACAATTACATACATTTCAATGTAAGGAGGACATGATTCCTACTTTCCTAATGTTCACATTGTCTTTTCAAAAACAATACATGTATAAAATGGCATCAAAAACTACTGTGCCTTACATGAATAAAACCACCTGCAATGGTATACCAATCATCAAACCTTCAAAGGATCTTCAAGAGGATTTTGTAACAATTTATGAAAAAGTGAATTCAATAAAAACTCAATTCATTTCAAGCCTTCATGAACTCAAAAATCTTTATTGCAGTCTAAGCCAGCGTGCATTTAAGGGAGAATTGAATTTGAGTAAAGTAGATATTTCAGATATGGAAGATTCAAAAAAAAAAGTTGATCCAGAAATTGAAGATGGAAGGATTATGAGTGAAGAAGAACATACAGCACAACATGCACAAATTAATAAAATAATATCTTCAGAAATTGAAAATGAATCGTATTTGACTGAGAATGTAATTTCATATATCAATGACTCAAAAGAGCTAAGAGATGTCATTTACGAAAAAGTAAACAATAAAAATCTAGATTTAGAAAGCTTAAAAAAGTCATTATCAAAGGTCAATAATTTAGGAGAAAAAATAGCAGTCGAAGTAATAGAGTTTACTCCTTGGCAGATTGAACAGCATAGATCAATTGAACGATATATTTCTTTATTGCCTGAAAATATTTTAGATGAGTTCCCGAATATAAATCAGTTTTCCAGAAATAACTTTGACTATGGTTCTATGTCCTTAGATGACTACTATGGCATTCCACATGAAGTAATAGCTCAATACGGTAGTATCGAAAGTCATACAATGGATTTAGACTTCTTCTTTAGGAAGTATTTTTCAAATAAATTTTTCACAATGAAAGATGTACAGGACATATATGATAAGGTAGTATATGACAAAGGTGGTTGGTTTAAATATGAAGATATGAAGGAATACATTTTTAAATCCTTGGAAGGTGAGGATGCCTTGTTGACACAAGAGTTTGTTGAAATCGAAAAAACAAACCCTGCTTTAGGAAAAAAAGAAGTATCAAAAGAGGTAATGCTAAAAGTTCTGCCATGAAACTCATTCGCCTAAAAATAACTGATGAAGATGGATTCAGATCCTTGCAAAAGGACTTTGAAATTTACTTTCTAAGAGATTTTGATTACAAACATGCTCATGAATTTAATCCCAATATTCTTGCTGGACGGAATGGTAGTGGTAAATCAAATATTCTTGAAGCCTTAGCCAATATCTTCTATCATTTAGATTGTATGTATGCTGACAATCTACCAGATGGTTTTTTAAAAGACGAAGGAAACGAAAATGGGTTTGACAATACTATTGGTTTAGTTGATGCTTATGAATTGGAATATTTTACTGAAATTCCAATTTCATTGATGGATAAGCCTATTATTGAGTTACCTCAAATCGCTATAAATCAAATTAAGGCCCACATATTTATTACTAAAGAAGTTGGAGCAAAACCCACTATAGAATGGCTGAATAAGTCTGACTACTCAAATAAATCTGATGGGCTAAGCAAAAAAGCAATTCAGCTTCTACTTCCAAAATATGTTTTGGGTTATTCATCAGGCGAAAATGAATTACTAAGCCTACCCTTTTTTAAAACAAGATTTCTTCATTTCGATGAATACGCAGACAGTTTAAGATTTGAAGAACCATATGGCTATCCACCAAAGCCAGAGGGAAGGTTAGTTTATTTGGATAAGGAATTAAGTCAAGCCATATTATTGGCCAATCTACTATTACATAACCCAGATTCTGAGGAAGATGATTTATCCCCATTACTAGAAAACGTTGAAATAGAGGATATTGATGAGTTTCGTTTGATTATTTGTCAGGATCAGTATTTAGAATTGCATGAAGACATATTGCGAGACAAAGTAATTACAATTGAAGAACTCCATGAAGGAAAACGTCATTTAACAGAACTCACTTCGAACCTCAAGAGAAGTATTGATATTCTTAAAAAATGTGCTACCTGCTTTGAACACCGATACATTGAACAAGAAAATGAAGAAGATGGTCGTGAATATTTAATTCTTGATTACAAAGTAAATTCTGCCACGAAAGAGGCATTTAGATTCCATTTTTCAGAGAAGCCACTCCAATTGTTTCAGCTTTTCCAATTGATGTTGGAGTTGAATGCATATGTAGTTTCAGGAACAGATAAAAAACGTGTGTATGAGTCGAAAAACATTTTCATTAATCATGATATTTATCCAAATCCCTTAGAAGAAAACAGAGTGTTGCGTTTCAAAAATCTTTGGATAAAGAAGAAAGGCATAGAAAAGTCACTTTTCACAAAAGAGTTGTCTGATGGAGAACATCAATTTCTTCATAGCTTAGGTTTGTGCTTACTTTTTAAAAATGAAAATGCTTTATTTCTTTTGGATGAACCAGAAACACACTTCAATCCTGATTGGAAAGCTAAATTTATTACCAATCTTAGACATTGCTTTTCAAATTCAAAAGAAGTAATGCGTGACATGTTGATTACCACACACTCTCCATACTTAGTGTCAGACAGTGAGTCCAAATATGTTCACATTTTTGAAAAAGATAAAGACACTAAAAAAGTATCAAATCGTTTCCCTGATTTTCAGACCTTTGGTTCATCTGTCAATAAAATCACTATAAAAGTATATGACAAGCCAGATACGATAGGAGCTTATGCCAATAGTAGAATTGATGCGTTAAGAAAGGAACTTGAAACCGCTGATGATAAAGAAGCATTGTTAAAAAGAGTGAAAGAAGAAATTGGGGATTCAGTTGAACGTGTACTTTTCATTAATGAAATTCTTGACCAAATAGATAAAGAGTAATGCTGTTCACCTATAAATATATTAAGCATGATATTGAGAAAATTCAAGATTTATTGGACTTTTTGTTCTATGATGTTTGGTTAGTAGCTGAAGGAGATTTTGATGCTGAAAAATTAAATGGCAACTCTGCTTTAAAACAGATTTATATTGATTTTGGTAATGCGGATTTAAAATGGGGTAACTTTTTTAATAGTTCTATTGAAAAGATCTATGAAGAGTTCACAAAGATTGACGATGATTTCAAGCTTGATTTGATTAATCTTTATGATTCAAATAACAATATTGAGATGTTATGTAATGATAAATCCAAGTTACCTATTAGTTATGCTGAAATAAAGTCAAGGTATTCTGACCTTGAAAAAGCCTTTAACGATTTTTACTCAAAGTTATATGGCGCGGAGAGTCCATTTAATCTTGAGGTCTTTGGACAACTCAACAAAAAACTTATACCAAGCCATTATGAAGCTTTTATGACAGATAATAATGAAGAGGTCTGTCCATTTTGTGGCATTCTTCCCATTAAGGGAAACAATCATTCCTATCGTGAGGCTTATGATCATTATTTACCAAAGGGTTTGTACCCATTCAACGCATTGAATTTCAAAAATCTTGCTCCAATGTGTCATGAATGCAACTCAACATACAAATTAACTGACGACCCCATTTATGAGGATTATAAAAAAATTGACCCTCTAAAAAAAGAAGACAATAGACAATTGGCTTTCTATCCTTATTCTGAAAATCATCCAGAATTAGAAATTAAAGTTGAACTAAATTCAAAGGACATTAAAAATCTAAAACCTACGGATATTATCCTCGAAATTAAGTCAGCAGGTAATGAAGAACAGATTGAATCTTGGAAACGTGTATTTGGAATTGAAGAAAGATACAAGGCATTATGCTGCAACAAAAATGAAGGACTCGAATGGTTTAGTGCCGTAGTAGATGGATTTGAAAATGCAAAGGAAATGGGAATAACAGATTTTGCAAAGTGGGTAGATCTGAAATTACGAGAAGCTGGAAGAAATAAACTATCAAATTATGGTTTTTTAAAAGAACAATTTTTAACTGAATGCAGAGACAAAAGAATACTCAATGCTAGCACCTAACAGCCATACACATTGGATATACTGGAGCATGCTGACCCCCCTGAAAAAAGAAGATAGCCAAGTTTTTAAATTATTCTGGAGCATGCTGGGTTCTTCGCCACTTTTGGTGAAACAAATTAATTTGAACTTGCCAGCACCATTCTTCTTAAAAGCTGAAAATCAGCACTTCCGTACATCATTCTTTTGATGTTTTTCAGCTTGTTTACCTGTCCTTCTGTAAGCTTCCCCCAAAACCGAACTTTTAAAAAGTAGAATGGTAATTCTAAATTTAAACAGTATTATAAGATGAAATAAACTACCACCTCATCTCTTCCTATTCTTAATAAGTTGCTGATTGAAAAGCTGCTTCAAAATCTCTTCCAAAAGGTCGGTTTCTCCCAACAACGAAATACTGAATAAATGGCTTCTCGCTTGAAACTTTCCTTCTGAACTTCTGGATTGTACCCCTCCTTAGTATTAAATAATATCAAACACCATCAAATACACATCTGCAGCGTTAAAGTTGTGTTAAATATGGGAAGTGAGCCTAAAGTGAGCCTTATTGCCTTTTTTGGCCAAATAAAAAAGGCTCCCAATTTCTTGGAAGCCTTGTCTTTGTTACTGTGGGCCCTACTGGATTCGAACCAGTGACCCCCTGCTTGTAAGGCAGGTGCTCTGAACCAACTGAGCTAAGAGCCCTAAATTAACAATTTTTCAATTCGCTTCTCATTTCTCTAGAAGCGCGCTCTCCTATTGGAAAGCAGGTGCAAATATATAACAGTTTTTAATATCTCCAAAACAAAAAACAAAAAAAATTAAACTATTTCTGCCACTACAAAAGTACTTCCTCCCACAAAGATAAAATCCGACTTATTCGCTGCAGATTTAGCCGCATTAAACGCCTCAAGAACAGACCCATACGCATCACCCATTAAGCCGTAAGCCTCGGCTCTTTCTTGTAAGGAAATTTCATCTAACCCTCTTGGAATATTGGGTCTACAGAAATAATAATGGGCATTTTTTGGAAAAAGAGGAAATATCTGCTCCAAATTCTTCTCTTTTACAAAGCCGATTACCAAATGCAAGTCCGTAACTTCTTGCTTTTTTATCTGATCCAATACTATGGTCAGCCCCTCTGTATTATGAGCGGTATCACAAACTATTAGGGGCTGCGCTTCCAAAATCTGCCACCTACCTAATAAACCTGTATTGATCGACACATTTTCCAAGCCTTGTATTATATGGGATTCGTGGACCTGAAATCCCTTTAATTCATTTATGACAGCAACCACCCCCTTAACGTTCCTTGCCTGATATCCGCCCAAAAGGGAAGTTTTATACTTTCCTGGAACCACCTCACTGGCAAAAACTATCTTTGAACCCCGTTCTATGGCCACCTCACTAAAAACCACCGCAGTCTCTTCTTGAAGCTCACTGACAACTACTGGCACACCCGGTTTAATAATACCTGCCTTTTCATACGCTATTTTGGCTATGGTATCTCCCAGCATCTCTACATGGTCATATCCTATGTTGGTGATCAAAGACACTTCGGGGGTTATAATATTAGTAGAGTCCAATCGGCCACCTAGGCCAACTTCAACAATGGCGATATCTACCTTTTCCAATTCAAAGTATTTAAATGCCATACCCACAGTCATTTCAAAAAAAGACAACTTATGGGCATCTAAATAAACTTTATTGTCCTTAACAAAATCAGTTACAAAACTCTTAGGAACCAGCTTACCATTTACCCTTATTCGTTCCCTAAAATCCTTTAAATGAGGGGAAGTATACAGACCTGTTTTATAGCCAGCCTCCTGTAAAATAGAGGCCAACATATGACTACTTGATCCTTTGCCATTGGTACCCGCTACATGGATGCTCTTGAATTTCCTTTCAGGATGACCCAAGTAATTCGCGAGACTATGAATGTTATCTAGTTTAGCATTAAAGGCAGACGCCCCTTTTTGTTGGTACATGGGTAGTTGCACAAACATCCACGCCAAAGTCTCCTGATAGGTCATTAGTTATAGCCTGTTGAATTATAAAAAAGAAATTTAAACTGCACTGAAAAATTTGGTAGAATCGAAGATCCAAGACCCACATAAGGTTGCATAAAATTAATTATAAACCCTTAAAAAAGCTTATTCCCCTAATTTAAAATTAACCACAACAAAACCGGTCTGTTGGGTTGGGGCATTGGAATCTAGGTTCCATTTATGTTTTAATGCAGTCGCTTTAGCGGGCTCTAGCAAACACGGATGACTATTGGTAGTGCCCTTAACTCCCGGAGTAGCATTTATAACCTCTCCGTCTCGATTTACGACTATTTTAACCACTACTCTACCTTCTTGATTACATTCTTGCGGAACTTTACCTTGCCTCACTAGAGACCTTCCATTTAGTCCATAACCACCGGTTCCACTACCGGAACCAGGGCTGCCGTAATAACTTGTGGCATAAGGGTCACCTTCCGGCCTACCTTTATCGCCAGCCTTATTGTCATTTCCTTCACTTCCTGATGCAGTACCCTCCGATTTATTGATTCCCCCTATCAGTTGGTCTAGTTTGTTCTTTTTAGCTTGTTGCTCCTGCTGCAACCTTTCTTCCGCTTCTTTCTTCTCCCGTGCAACTCTATCGGTCTCTGCCTGTGCTTTCTTTGCGGCCTCGTTTGCCTTACGCTTAGCTACTTGTTGCTGCTTCATTAAAACCGACTCCTCATTATCCTGAGTAAGGACTTTCTCTGCGGGTTTCTCCTTCGCCACTTCTTCCTTTGGAATCTGTGCTTCCACTTTCTCTTCCTGTACTTTAGGTTCAGCAATAGGTTTGTTTACGGGTTCAGACCTTACTTTTTCCTTGGGCTGCACCCTACCACTTCCAAATTCGGTAGTACCAAAATTAACGGATATACCATTCTCTATTGGTGGATCTAAATAGGTAAGTCCAATATAAAAAAGCAAAAGCAGTAGCACACTTAGCAACAAGGTGGTAAGTGTAAAGGATTTCTTCTCGTGTTTTGTATTTAATAGTGACATTAATTTGGTCGCACTGCCAAAATAACCTTATAATTATTTCTATTGGCAATATCCATAACGTTTACAGCCTCTTTAATGGCCACGCTCTCTTCCGCCCTCAGAATAATTGTCGGTTTCTCTTTTCCTTCCAGTGCTTTTTTTAGTTCAATTTCTATATATTTCCCGTTAATCTTTTCGTTGTCCACGAAGTATTCCAAATTCTTATTGATACTTACCGATACATTTTGAGTATTGGTAGACTTTCCTTTTGCTTTTGGCAACAACAAATCTAAAGCATTCGGTGAATTTGCCGTCAACATAAAGAAAATAAGCAATAAGAATACAATGTCCGTCATAGAGGACATACTAAAATCTGGACTAACCTTATTTCTACCTTTTAGTTTCATGTGTTTAGCCTACAGGGGTTCGTTCAATAAATCCAAGAATTCTACAGCATTGGCTTCCATTTTATGGACCACCTTATCTGTTCTGTTCACCAAATGGTTATAACCAATATACGCAATAATTCCCACAATGAGTCCTGCTACAGTAGTAGTCATAGCCGTATAGATACCGGCGGCAAGGGATCCCATTTCTGCCTGCCCTCCGCTAGAAGCCATTTGATGAAAGGCCAAGATCATTCCTATTACGGTTCCCAAAAATCCGATCATTGGTGCGGCGCCAGCAACAGTTGCTAATACGCTTACGTTCTTTTCCAGCTTATAAACCTCCAAAGTACCGGCATTTTCTATTGCGGTATTAATATCATCCAAGGGCTTTCCAATCCTTGAAATTCCTTTTTCCGTTAACCTCGCAACGGGAGAATCGGTCTGGGCGCACAATAATTTTGCAGCCTCCAATTTACCATTGGTCACATGATCCCGAATCTGGTTCATAAAATTACTATCGATCTTCGATGCTGCCTTTATTGCAAAAATCCGTTCAAAATAAATATAAAGCGCCACAAATAGCATTACGAACAGCACTGAAATAATTAAAATACTTCCCGTACCCCCACTAACTATCAAATCAATCACAGAAAGTGTCTTTTCTTCGGACACCAATTCCTCTACTCCTGCCTCTTGGGCCAGATTTTGTAACAATAACATAAATTTCTATTTTATAAGTGTTGCCTTAATAACGCCCTTTCGGGTTATAAATTATCCTTTCAATACAAAATTTCCAATTAAAATAATTCCAATGCTGCCAGCTGCAATATCATTTAAGGCCAACAACGCTATTTTCCTTAACTACCAAAGAAAATCAATCTTATCCATACTCCCTTCCACTACCCCGAATTCGGAGCTAATACTAACCAAGTATCCCCTCCTACTTGCGTATATTAGCATTAAATTAACTCAACTAGATAATTTCTCCAATTTAAGTTTAAGCTCCAGAGTTCTTGCCATATACCCCCAAAAGAATAAAATTACAAGGCTAGATTCCATGGTTCAATTGGCTTAATTAAATCAATTGCTTCAATGCAATTTCAAATCCAGTCTTACTAAGATTTGTTTTTGTTTTGTTTTCTTTATAGATGTTTAAAATTGCATTTCCAATGGTATTAGAAGTATCGTTAAAAATTAATTCATCATCCAAAGGTACTCTTCCTTCCATAAAATAAGCAAAGACGCGAGCCATTCCACAATTTGAAATAAAATCGGGAATCAAACTTATTCGCTCGTCCGCATACTCCATAATCTGACCAAAGAAAATCTCTTTGTCAGCAAAAGGTACATTTGCCCCACAACTAATCACCTCCAATCCGGTATCGATCATTTTGGAGATCTGGTCTTTTGTCACCAATCTAGATGCCGCACAAGGCGCAAAAATCTCTGCCGGCAAATTCCATATCCGTTCGTTCATCTCCTCAAAGGGAATCATATTCTCAACATGAAGGGTATTCCCTTTTTTGTTCAAATACATATTGGTAACCTCTTCCAAAGAAAACCCCTCCTCCTTGATCACTCCACCTGCCCTATCCAAAATACCCACAAGCTTAACACCCATTTGGGACAAATAAAAGGCTGCTGCAGAACCAACATTGCCAAAACCTTGGACAATGGCCCTCTTTCCAAGTACCGATTCACCATGAATATCATAGTAATGCTTTACTGCCTCAGCGACCCCAAATCCAGTAATTAAATCTGCCACTGTATATTTCCTAGAGGGATCGGGAGAATACTTACGGCTCTCCAAGACCTTCACTACTCCCAACCTCAATTGCCCAATCCTATTAATTTTATCGGCCTCCGTAGGTTTAAAATGTCCATTAAAAACACCCTCCTGAGGGTGCCAAACACCTACGTCTTCTGTAATAGGGATTACCTCATTTATCTCATCAACATTTAAATCGCCTCCTGTTCCGTAATAACTTTTCAACAGTGGGGCAACGGCATTATACCACCGTTTTAGTACGCCATTTTTTCTAGGATCGTTTGGATCAAAATTAATGCCAGATTTAGCTCCCCCAATCGGCGGACCCGAAACCGTAAATTTTATTTCCATTGTTTTCGCAAGGGAAAGCACCTCGTTCATATCTAATCCTTCACGCATTCTGGTACCTCCACCAGCTGCTCCACCACGCAGGGAGTTAATTACCGCCCAGCCTTCAGCATCGGTCTCTGGGTCTTTCCAATTAAAAACAATCTCAGGGGACTTGTCTTCAAATTTCTTAAGTAACTCTCTAATTGTGCCCGCCATTTTGTTGATGTGATTTTGTTTTTTATAATTCCAACACTCTAAACTCCTAATTCCAATTTTCCTGAACTTATAGCTAGTGTTGTTTCATAACAAATAAATGGTTGTACAATCCTTAATCCTCCTAACCAACAAATATAAAAATATAGATCAGGTTTTAATCTTTTTATTCACCATAATTATTTCATTGTATACTCGTATATTTGGTACAATCTCATAATTTATTTTATAATGGATTTTACACTATCGGAAGAACAATTAATGATACAGCAAGCAGCACGGGATTTTGCACAATCCGAACTTCTCCCTGGAGTTGTTGAGAGGGACGATGCACAGAGATTTCCTGCCGAACAGGTAAAAAAAATGGGGGAACTTGGATTTCTTGGCATGATGGTAGATCCAAAATACGGTGGAAGCGGATTGGACACCATCTCCTATGCATTGGTAATGGAAGAACTTTCCAAGGTAGACGCATCTTCCTCCGTTGTTGTATCGGTCAATAATTCATTGGTGTGCTGGGGCCTGGAAATCTTTGGTAGTGAAGCACAAAAAGAAAAATATCTCACAAAATTGGCGAGCGGAAAATGCATTGGCGCCTTTTGCCTTTCGGAACCTGAAGCAGGTAGCGATGCTACTTCCCAAAAAACAACAGCACTGGATAAAGGAGATCACTATTTACTAAACGGCACCAAAAACTGGATAACCAATGGTAACTCAGCCGAAATTTATTTAGTAATAGCACAAACCGATATAGAAAAAGGACACAAGGGCATTAACGCACTTATTGTGGAAAAGGGAATGGCGGGATTTGAAATTGGCCCAAAAGAAAACAAACTTGGTATTCGCGGTAGCGATACTCATTCCCTAGTCTTCAACGATGTTAAGGTTCCCAAGGAAAATAGAATCGGCGAAGATGGATTTGGCTTTAAGTTCGCCATGAAGACTTTGGCTGGAGGAAGAATTGGAATTGCAGCACAGGCCCTAGGAATTGCAGCCGGCGCTTATGAACTTTCCTTGAAATACGCAAAGGAAAGGAAGACATTTGGCACTGCAATAGGTAATCACCAGGCCATTGCGTTCAAATTAGCAGATATGCATACGCAAATTGAGGCTGCAAGACACATGGTATACAAGGCGGCATGGGATAAGGATCAAGGGAACAATTATGATATTTCGGGCGCAATGGCCAAACTTTATGCGTCAGAAGTTGCCATGGCAACTAGCATTGAAGCGGTTCAGATCCATGGTGGCAACGGTTTTGTAAAGGATTACCATGTGGAACGCATGATGCGCGATGCCAAGATTACCCAAATCTATGAAGGCACCTCGGAAATCCAAAAAATTATTATTTCAAGAAGTATTTTGAGGGATTAAATCAATTGATATGGACTTATAGTAAGTAACAAATCCTAAACCAAGATCAAGTACTACTTCTTCTTTTCAGCACCCCCCTATTTATTAATAGCGATATTTTTACCTGAAAAATATAGGACAAGCACGAAAAAACGGAACTACCTCCCTTTAATACCGTCACATTTATCATAATCTTAATTTTAAATACGCAAATACATTAATTTACATTTTTTTTAACGTTTTATTGCAAACGATGAATTTATTGCTAATTAATTGATACAACATTGCATTAAATGCATATATTTCGGTATTTTTGAATAAATATCATAATATATGAAGTTGAAAAAACAAGGTTTATACCTTCCGGAGTTTGAACATGATAACTGTGGAGCTGGCTTTATCTGTAGCCTAAAAGGAGAAAAATCGAACGATATTATCCATAAGGCTTTAGAAATATTGGAAAAATTAGAGCACCGTGGCGCGGTCAGTTCTGATGGAAAAACAGGTGATGGCGCTGGAATCCTTGTAGATATTCCCCATAATTTCTTTCAAGAAGTATGCGATTTTGAATTACCAGCCCCAGGAAATTACGCTGTGGGCAACATCTTCTTGCCACAGAAAGAAAATCAGAGAAATTTCTGCATCCAGACTTTCGAAGAAAATATAAAAAAACAAGGTTTACAATTTCTGGGATGGAGGGATGTACCCGTAAACAGATCCATTCCCGGTAGAATAGCGGCCGAAACAGAACCTTTTCTAAAACAGTTGTTTATTGCCAAACAAGACGAGGATCAAGACTACTTTAATTTTAATTTAAAATTATTTATAGCTAGGAAAGTAACGGAGCACACCATTAACAATTCCAAACTTTCTGAAAGCAATTTTTTCTATGTCCCTAGTCTTTCAACCAAAATAATCATCTTTAAGGGGCTACTAATGCCAGAGGACATCAGTCTTTATTACAGAGACCTAATGGATCCAAGGGTAGTGACCAGATTGGCCTTGGTACACCAACGATTTTCAACCAACACATTTCCCACGTGGGACCTAGCACAACCCTTCAGATATATGTGCCATAACGGGGAAATAAACACTCTAAGAGGCAACGTGTCCAGAATGCGTTCTAGAGAAGAACTCATGAAAAGCGATTGGTTTGGGGATGAAATAAAAAATATCATTCCTATTATATTACCGGGAAAATCCGATTCAGCCACTATGGACATGGTGGTAGAGTTATTATTGATGACCGGGAGGTCGCTCCCAGAAGTAATGATGATATTGGTACCCGAGGCTTGGGAAAAAAATGCTGAAATGTCGGAGGCAAAAAAAGCCTTCTACGAATATCACTCTTGTTTAATGGAACCTTGGGACGGACCTGCCTCCATTCCGTTTACCGATGGAAACTACATAGGGGCCGTGCTGGATAGGAACGGATTACGCCCCTCTAGATATTCCGTCACCAAAGATGGTTTTGTTATTATGTCGTCCGAAGTTGGGGTAATGGATATTGCTCCAGAGAATATTGCCCTTCACGGTAGATTAGAGCCAGGAAAAATGTTCTTGGTAAACATGGAAGAAGGCCGCATTATTAATGACGAGGAAATTAAGGAAGAAATTGCAGTAAGGCATCCTTATAAGGAATGGTTGGCGAACAATTTAGTGCATCTTAAGGATATTCCATACAACGACTGTCCACTGTTCTTGAACGAAGCTTCAGTACAAAAAAGAAAATCCATTTTTGGCTATACTTTGGAAGACCTAGATACCATTATTCTTCCTATGGGCAAAAGTGCAAAGGAACCTTTGGGATCTATGGGATCCGATACCCCTATTGCAGTTCTTTCTGAGCGTCCTCAATTGATCTACAACTATTTTAAACAATTGTTCGCACAGGTCACCAACCCTCCTTTAGATGGTATCCGGGAAGAACTTATTACAGACATTAGTCTTACTTTAGGCGGCGACCAGAATATTTTTGAATTTTCCGAGCTGCATTGTAGAAAGTTGAAAATCCAAAATCCGGTAATTTCCAAAGAAGATCTGGATAAAATAAAAAATTACGATGTTAGCCCCCATTTTAAGATAGTTTCCATCCCCATGCTCTATGACATCGACAAAGGTCATAACGGCTTAGAAGATGCACTACAATCTATTTTGGATCAGGCGGAAACAGCGATAGACGAAGGCACCAATATCATCATCCTATCGGATAGAAATGTAAGTAGTGAAAAAGCCCCAATCCCAGCTTTACTGGCCTGTTCCTTTTTAAACAGCAGCCTACAACGGATTGGGAAACGCTCAAAATTGAGTATCATCATAGAATCGGCGGAACCACGGGAGATACATCATTTTGCATTATTATTCGGATTTGGCGCAAGCGCGATCAATCCCTATATGGTAAATGAAATTATTGCCGAACAAATTGAAGAACAAGATATCACTGAATACTCCATAGAAGAGGCCATTAAAAATTACAATAAGGCAGTGGGCAAAGGGGTTCTTAAAGTGATGAATAAAATAGGGATCTCCACCTTAAACTCTTACCGTGGCTCTCAACTGTTTGAATGTATTGGAATTAACACCAAGGCAGTAGACAAATACTTCCCCAATACGCCAACACGGATCCAAGGTATCGGTTTGTATGAAATTGAAAAGGAAATTTCCATACGTCATAGGAAAGCCTATAATGACCAAAAAATCCCTGCGGATTTGGATTTGGAAATTGGCGGACAATATCGCTGGCGAAGGGACGGAGAAAAACACATGTTTAATCCAATGACCATTGCCAAACTTCAACAAGCCGTAAGAAATAATGAACCCAAATCCTTTAAGGAGTTTTCGGAATTGATTAACGAACAATCGAAACACCTAATGACTATTCGCGGTCTGTTCGAGTTTTCTAACTACGACCCTATACCTTTGGACGAGGTTGAACCGTGGACCGAAATTGTCAAGCGATTTAAAACAGGAGCAATGTCTTATGGTTCCATCAGTATGGAAGCTCACGAGAATCTGGCAATAGCCATGAACAGGATAGGCGGAAAAAGTAATTCTGGGGAAGGCGGGGAAGATGCTGAGCGTTTTTACAAGAACCAATCAGGGGATTGGAGCAATAGCGCCATCAAGCAGGTAGCATCGGGAAGATTTGGAGTAACCTCCAATTATTTGACCAGTGCCAAGGAAATCCAGATTAAAATGGCACAGGGTGCAAAGCCTGGGGAAGGCGGACAATTACCGGGAGCAAAGGTGAATCCATCTATTGCCAAGACTAGGAATTCCACTCCATATGTGGGATTAATTTCACCCCCTCCACATCATGACATCTATTCCATTGAAGATCTGTCGCAGTTAATTTTCGATTTAAAATCGGCTAACCGAAAAGCAAGGATCAACGTAAAACTAGTTTCTGAAATAGGTGTTGGTACCGTGGCGGCAGGAGTTTCCAAAGCAAGGGCGGATGTTATTCTGATTTCGGGCCATGATGGTGGTACCGGAGCATCACCACTCACCTCTTTAAAACATGCAGGATTACCCTGGGAATTGGGAATTGCAGAAGCACAACAAACCTTGGTCATGAACGACCTAAGAAATAGAGTAGTCTTGGAATGCGACGGTCAGTTAAAAACAGGTAGGGATGTCGCTATTGCCTGTTTATTGGGAGCAGAGGAATTTGGATTTGCAACCGCACCATTGGTCGCCTCAGGATGTATAATGATGCGGGTTTGTCATCTAAATACCTGCCCTGTAGGCATCGCCACGCAAAACCCAGAATTGCGTAAGAAATTTGAAGGAAAACCAGAACACGTAGTCAACTATATGTATTTTGTAGCCCAGGAGCTACGTGAAATAATGGCTCAATTAGGTTTTAGGACCATCAATGAAATGGTGGGACAGGTACAGAAATTAGATCGCAAAAAAGTCCTTGCCCATTACAAGGCAGCTGGTATAGACCTAACTCCAATTTTACATAAGGTAGATGTTCCCATTGGCACAAAATTTCACAATACCCAGAAGCAACAGCACGATATTGAGAAGTCCATTGAGTTTGAAATTTTGGAAAAAGCACATCCGGCTTTGTTCAGAAAGGAAAAAATTTCCTTGGATTTCCCTATTCATAACACAGACAGGGCCGTAGGAGCTATTATAAGTAACGAAATCTCCAAGATATATGGTGCGGAAGGACTTCCAACAAATACATTGAAATTAAATTTTACTGGTTCGGCAGGACAAAGTTTTGGGGCCTTTGCCACCAAAGGACTTACCATGATCGTAAACGGCAATACTAATGATTACCTTGGAAAAGGCCTTTCCGGAGCAAAATTAGTCATTAAAGTCCCTTATAAGTCCACCTTAAAACCGGAGGAAAATGTTATTACAGGTAACGTTTCCCTTTACGGTGCCACTTCTGGAGAAGCGTATATAAACGGTAAGGCCGGGGAACGGTTTTGTGTACGAAACTCTGGCGCCAAAGCCGTAGTAGAGGGAATTGGGGATCACGGCTGTGAGTATATGACCGGTGGAATTACCGTAATCCTAGGAGAAGTGGGAAGAAATTTCGGGGCTGGAATGAGCGGTGGAATTGCCTATGTTTTTGATGAAAAAAACACTTTTAAAAAGAATTGCAATACAGAGTCACTTAACCTGTTAACGGTAGAAGATGACACGGATATTGCAGAACTAAAGGAGTTGATAGAAAATCATTACAATGCCACACTTAGCCCAATTGCCCAACGGATATTGGAAAATTGGGAAGAATGTCTAACGAAATTTATTCGAATATTCCCGGAAGAATACAAACAGGCATTGCTTAGGATGGAAAAAGAAAAACTAGAAACTATATAATCGAAACATGGGAAAGATAACAGGATTTTTGGAATTCGATAGAAAAGTAGAGGATTACGCTCCAGTAGCAGAAAGAATAACTCATTACAGGGAATTTACCCTTCCCTTAAAAGAAAAAGAATTAAAAGATCAGGGCGCAAGGTGTATGGATTGTGGTATCCCTTTTTGTCATAGCGGCTGTCCTTTGGGCAACCTTATCCCAGATTTTAATGATGCGGTGTACCGTGGAAAATGGGAGAAAGCGGCAGAAATATTGCACTCAACCAACAATTTCCCGGAATTTACGGGGAGGTTGTGTCCAGCACCATGTGAGGAAGCTTGCGTTTTAGGCATCAATGAAAATCCGGTTTCTATAGAGAATATTGAAAAGAATATTGTAGAAACTGCTTTCTCAAAAGGATGGGTAGTTGCCAAACCACCTAGCAAACGAACAGGAAAAACAGTTGCGGTTATTGGTTCTGGACCAGCCGGCTTAGCTGCTGCACAACAATTGAACAGGGCCGGACATTTGGTGACCGTATTTGAGCGGGACGAAAAAGTAGGTGGCCTTCTACGATATGGCATTCCTGACTTTAAATTGGAAAAGCAGATTATAGATCGAAGGGTTACCATTTTATATGAAGAAGGCATACAGTTTAAAACTGGGATCAATGTTGGTGTAGATCTTCAGGCATCGGAAATCAAGGACCAATTTGATGCCGTTGTCCTTACTGGTGGAGCTACTGTTCGCCGCGGCCTACCCATAGAAGGTGCAGATCTAAAAGGAGTGGTACAAGCGATGGACTTCTTAAAACAAAATAACAAACGGGTTGATGGAGTCTTGGAGCTTGGGGAAGAAATAAAAGCGACCGGAAAAGATGTGGTCGTAATTGGCGGTGGGGACACAGGTTCTGATTGTATTGGAACATCTTTCAGACATGGGGCTACCTCTGTTTCCAATTTTGAAATATTGGGGAAACCAACTTTGGAGCGACCTACAGATCAACCATGGCCTTTTTGGCCGATGCGTTTACGCACCAGTTCTTCCCATAAAGAAGGGGTGGAACGATTTTTTAGTATTACCACAAAGAAATTTATAGGCGACACCAATGGGAATCTTATGGGACTTATTACGTCGGAAGTAGAATGGATTACGGAACCCGGAAAGCGACCCCAACTTAGGGAAATTCCTGGAACCGAAAAGAATTGGAAATGTGAATTGGCATTATTGGCCTTAGGGTTTACAGGGTCCGAAATGACCATTGCGGAACAGCTGGGCCTAAAAGCAGATATGCGTACCAATATAAGGGCAAGTGAGGCCGATTATATGACCAATGTACCGGGAGTATTTGTAGCCGGTGATCAAAGAAGAGGACAGTCGTTAATCGTGTGGGCTATCTCCGAAGGCAGACAGGCCGCACACCATATAGACGCTTTCCTAATGGGGAGTTCTAATTTACCGTTAAAAGGAGAGGGCGATTTGCCAAGGGTTTAATCCCACTAAAAATTACTCTTATTCATTAAAAGAAATATAAAAACCTGTGAAGATATCTTCACAGGTTTTTATTTACTACATTAATTTAACCAGCTCCATTAGGACATCCGTAATAAATTAACATCAGCTTTCAACCAATTAAGGGGAAGTCTTTCTAGGCCATTTTTAATTCCACGGTTTACTAGTGCCTTGAAGCAACCACATTTTTGAATATGAATGATCTCCATTCTGCCCCGATGGCACGTTAGGTGTTTTTTCCAACCTATCTACAGCTTCGTTATAATTGGCAATATATTTAGGATCCAAATTGGGAGACGGGTACATAAACCTAAGAGGAAGCTTGTCTCCAAATAAGGCAACAGGCCCAGTTTGTAAATCTGGATAACCTGTTCTCCTCCAATCAAACCAGGACTCGATACCCATCCAACTAGAAATCCATTTTTGAGAAATAATACGCTCCAATTTATTAGTGGCTCCATTTAGGTTCACATCCAAATTGCTATAGTAGCTGGTAAAATCATTACCTGAATTTGCCAATTCCACCCCATAATCTTCCCAAGATGCCTTAATTGCATTTTGGTAATGTACCTCTGCACTACCCGAAATACCGTAATCACCTTTTAATGCCGCTTCAGCCAACAAAAATTCAACTTCACTAAAGGTTATTAATCGCACCTTTATGTAATCTTCCACATTCTCGCGATACCTTCCGTGCAAAAAGGAAACATAGGGCATCCCTTCCGTAGGATATTGACTAGTATCACCTCCTCTATTGTATACAAGCGCATTACTACCTGCTAAACCGGGAGGCAAACCAACATAAAGTGAATAATTAATAGGCGACGTATTCCCTGCAATAGGGGGCACCAATAGTACATCCTGTGGTTCGCCATAAATATTGACGTAATCTAAAGGGGTTGGCTCCGTAACAGAAGTATCCCATTTTCTTAGTACGGGCAACACCCAACGATCCAATCTCGGGTCCTGAAGGCCCACCAATTCATCTACGATAGTTGAGCAAGGTTTAAATGCAAATCCAGGATTTGAGGAATTCAAAGACCCTCCAGGAGCAGCATTATAATCGGATACTCCTAAAAATTCCATAGTGGCGGAATCGGATCCGCTCTGAAAAACAAAATCACTAGCCGCTTTAAACTCCGTAACGGTGTTAATTCCCAAAGCATTCATCTCAGAACGTTTGTTATCTAATCGCATAGCATATCTAAGCCGTAGAGAATTAGCAAACATGCGCCATTTCTCAGGATTACCACCATAGATAACATCTGCTGAGGAGGCAACTAAATTAGTACTTAAATCTACATTGGTCAAAAGTTCATTGGCTGTCCTCAAATCTTCAAGAATTCCTTTATAGATAAATTTTTGTTCGTCATACTTTGGAAAAAATATTTCCTCATTGGCAGACAGACTCTCAGAATAAGGGCAATCTCCGTACAAATCGGTAACCAGACCAAAAATAAAGGATCTCATCACCAAGGAAATCCCTTGAAAAAACTTATGATCCTCTTCTACAGCCTTTTTATAAATAATTTCATTGTTTCGGAGTATTTCATAATAATTCCCCCAACCTTCTGGGGCCCAATCATAGCTATTTACCCTCAATGCTTGAAAATCAGTACCCCTCTGGGTATATTGCATCGCACCAGAGATATTGTTCCCGTCCCTACCGAGGTTATTGTAGGCTTTGGCCGTTTCGGTAAGCACATAGGTCAACACATAATTAGAAGATACGTCCTCCGCATTGTTTGGACTTACGTTGATATCCTCAATATGATCACATGATGACATAATTAAGAAACACGGCACCAATACCAGTATATTTTTATATAATTTCTTCATCTGTTTTATATTTACAAATCAATATTTAATTTAAAACCATAAGAGGCTACCCATGGCAGGGTATTATAATATTCAATTCCCTGCACCCAATTGTCACCTCCCTTAAAGGCCCTTTCCGGGTCAAAATTGATACCTGCCTCAGTCCATTCAAATAAATTTTTAGCAACTAGGGAAACTGAGACTTTCTGAAGCCCCGTTTTCTGGATCAAGGTCTTTGGAATGTCATAAGTCAATGCCAATTCACGTAATTTCACATAAGTAGCACTGTATATATTATGTTCCGCAAATTCTCTTGCTGAATTTTTATTGGCGTCAAACGGAGTTTTCCAAATCGTCCCTGGTCCTCCAAGATTTTCTACAAACTCCTTGTTTCCGCCAACCACTACCTCACGAACCCCAGGATGGAAACTGGCATCATTTTCCCTACCTAATGATGGGTTGCCCCAATCAAAACCTCCTAGTTCTTCCGTTCTGCCACCTACCCAATACCCAAAATAGGCGTCTGGGTTAGCTTTAATCTGTTCTACAATATCACTATTGGGGTCATAGGGTGTACCAGAAAGGGTATTTTCCAGTTGTCCATTGTTTCTAAAGAACCGCATAGATCCTGAAAAGAATTCCCCCCCTTGTCGCCAATCAATATTGGCCGATAAGGAAAGTGATTTATAGGAGAATTTGGGCTGAAATCCCATAGTAAAGTCGTTATTGAAATTACCGATCTTCTTTAAGTTCTCTGGGTTATTGTCCTTTTGTAATAAACCTCCATTGGAAATTATTGGATATCCAAAATACGGCGAATTTTCATCCTTTACCGTTAATACTGGTCTAGCATAGATATCTCCAATGGTTTCCCCCACATAAGTTCTGACAATAGCATCTCCCTCTTCCCCAAAATTGAAGAATTCCATTCCATCCGAAAGCTCTTCTATCTTGGTCCTATTTCTGGAAACATTTATACCTAAATCCATTTTAAAATCTCCGGCAATAATTGGAGTTGAATTTAATCCAATCTCCCAACCCCTACTGGAAATTAGCCCAGCATTAATTAATTTATTGGTTGCACCAGATTCCACAGGTACGGAGATATTAAGCACTTGGTTTTTATTCTCAACCTCATAATAAGTGGCTTCCAATCCCAATCTATAATCCAATAGCTTTATATCGAATCCTATTTCCTTGGAGGTAGCAATTTCAGGTTTTAAACGGTTGTTGCGAAGTATACCATCTTGATACATCCGTTTTGCATCTCCCCAATCTGCAGCAGTAGAAAAATATTGTTGCAATTGATAAGGGGCTATATCGTTTCCCACCTTGGCCCATCCTGCTCTAAGCTTTGCATAAGGAATCCAGGAAGGCATGTTGAATATATTGGACATTAAGAGGCTTAGCGAAGCTGACGGATAGAAATAGGAATTATTTTCTGCCGGCAAGGTGCTGGACCAATCATTTCTACCGGTAACGTCCAAAAACAACATATTCTCATAGCCCACTGAAATCATACCATAGACTCCCTTAATTGTCTTTTCATTGTATTCACTGTTGTACCTAACCGTCCCTGGTACAGCATTGGAAATAGTAAATAAATCTGGGACTACCAAGGCATCTGCCAAAGTACCTAATGAGTTTCCATATATATTTAAATCACTGACACCAATTAAGGAGTTAATATCCCATGACTTATTAATCTTTTTGTTATACGCCAGGATAAGATCAAAATTTGATTCCTTTCGGTACAACGATTCCACATTATAACCGCCATCTAATTGCCCATAGGTACTAAAACCTTTTTTAGACTGCCTACCTTCCGTATAACTATCTCTGGAATACCTACCTGTTAGGGTTAAATCTTCCATAATATCCCAATCAAATTGAAACTTCGCCACCGTTCTATCCCTTAAAAATGAAATGGTATTTTCATGCACAAGAAACCAAGGGTTATTCTGTTTGTTTTTGTATTTCACCTGTGAAACTCCTTCTAAACCAGGTTCCCAATAATCTTTAAGATCATTGATATTGACATGAGCAGACATTTCATAAACACTTCTCACCACTGTATTACGGCCACCATCTACCACTGGCCTATTATCTGAACTTGATTCGGACACACCAATATTCCCTTGGACTCTGAATTTGGGAGAAACTTTATAAGTACCATTTAGGTTAAAGGATTGCCGCTGTAAATCCGTATTGGGAACAATGCCCGTATTGTTCATATCCCCTACTGAAATTCTAAAATCGCCTAGATCATAATTCCCACCCACGGACACATTGTTGGTATAGGTAATTCCTGTTTGAAAGAAATCAGTTAATCTATTGTTATACGAAACTAAAGGAGCCTTTTGTCCATTGGTATTCCATTGCACCCATTCTTCACCAGCGTCCAATCTAGGACCCCAACTTTCATTATCATCCTCTTCGAACATGTGAACTCCAGCCTTTCCTGGACCAAATTTTGTTTGGTAATTTATATATTTATAAGGATGATCAAAGGTTATGGCAGAACTTATATTAACTCCAATACCTTTTTTTGAACCTCCTCCTGTACGTGTGGTGATCAATACAACTCCGTTTCCAGCTCTTGAACCGTATAAAGCTGCAGCACTTGGCCCTTTTAGAACTGAAACATTGGCAATATTACTGGGATCCAAATCAGATATGGCATTTCCCATATCTGCTCCCTCATAAAAATTATTAAGACTATTTACAATTGGAACACCGTCAACTACAAATAGAGGTTGATTATCACTACTAAGCGATGTAGCCCCCCTAATGATCATATTTACCGACGATCCGGCCAAACCATCCATTTGAGATATACTCACTCCCGTAACTTTTCCCGCTAGTGAATTAAGGACATTCTCTTGGGGTGTTAAATTTACAGCATCCCCATCAACCTCTGAAATGGAATATCCTAATGATTTTTTTTCTCTTGATATTCCAAGCGCTGTTATAACCACTTCATCTAATCCTGCCGTACTTTCGTCAAGCGAAATAATTAGACTATTCTGTTGGCCAACTGCAACTTCCTTGGTGGCAAAACCAACATAAGAAACAATTAAAGAGACATTTTCATTACTGATTCTTAAGGAAAAATTACCATCAAAATCGGATTGTGTTCCATTAGTGGTTCCCTTTTCTAGGATGTTAGCCCCAGGCAAAGGATCTCCATTTCTATCCACTACTAAACCCGAAATTTCTCTTTGAAGAACACCCATTCCTTCATTTTTCACTTTATTCAGCGGACCCATCCTCGGTTTTTCTATTTTATTTTGGGTAAGGATTACTTGTCTATTTAGAACCTTATAGTCCGTATTCGTGCCGTAAAAAAGCAAATAAAGCACTTCCGTTATTTTTTTATTCTTAAGGTGAACGGTTACTTTTCTATTAAGATTAATTTGATTACTCTCATATAAAAATCTAAACTCAGACACATTTTCGATCTCCTCAAAGATCTGCGCGATAGTAAGATTATCCGCATCTAAATTTATTTTAGTTGTCTGAGAGTAGGAATTTGCCTGGATTTTAAACAACGAAACTATAAGTAAAAGTGTTGTTAATTTCATTTTCAAGTCCATTTTAGGAATTTGCCAATATGGCAAACACACAATGAAATATTTTTTCATAATTTTGTAATGATTAAATGATTAATGATAACATTATTTAATTCACAATTCTTAGATCGGGGAATGGTCTCAAGCATTTCCCGATTTTTTATACACCATTATTAACAGGTTTATTACATAGGCAGTTGGTTTTTTAATTAAGCTAATATTAGTCGATCACTATATTTCGGTCGGTTATTTTGTAATTAAAAGGATAAATTTCACTAATTGATTTCAATACGTCATCTATTCGCTCAATATCCGTACTAAACCAGGCGTTCAATTTAATTTCACTTAGTCGAAGGTTGTTATTTTGGATGGACACATTGTACTTTCGCTCTAACTTTTTAGTCATATCGGAAAATGAAGCATTACGAAATATAAGTTCTCCGGTAATCCAACTAGTGTAGTTCTCAACATCTACTTCCTCTACAGCTATACTATAACCCGCTTTATTCCAAGAACCTTTTGCACCAGGTTTCAACATTACGTTGTCATTTGGATTGAAAGTATTGCTCATTTTTACGGAACCTTCAACCAGCACCGTATTAATTTCCTCATCTTCATTATAGGAAGAAATATTAAATATGGTTCCAAGCACCTCGATCTCCACACGCTCTGCATGTACGATAAAAGGCCGATCCATATCCTTCGCTACTATGAAATACGCCTCTCCCTCAATAAAAACTTCTCTTTTTCCAGTATTCAAAAATTTGACGGGGTATCTCATCTTCGTTCCTGAGTTGAGATGAACCAAAGTGCCATCAGACAATTCAACATCAAACACTTTCCCAAAAGGGATTTCCAACTCATTGTATACCAGCTCACTAATATCAGAATCTCCCTTATAACTTATTTTATTTCCCTTTTGCACACCCAACACTTTGCCTGCAATGGAAATAATTTCTTGTCCTCCCCCCTCTTGGATTACCTTAACTTTTTCACCATCCATTTTTAATTTAATAGCAGTTTCTGAAATGGGAACTCCTATTTCAGAATTTCTCAGTTGATAGACTGTATAACTAAATGCTATTAATCCAACAAAAATTGCTGCATACTTTAAAATTGTTGTCCAAAAGGGAACTATCAGCTTTTTAGTAACTGTTATTTTTCTAATAAGTTTATCCCATTCCTCATCTGTATTTAATTCCTCCAAAACCACCAAAGCTTCTGAAACCAAATTTTCGCGATAAATGGTATCCACAATTTCTCTTTCACTTTCGGTTAAACCTTCAAGTATATCACTATCCAATGTCCCAGAATCTAGGATGTTTTTTAAGACAAATTTTAAATTTTCCATACTTGACATTTGAGGCTCTTTATTATAAGTTGAATAAAAATAAAAATAGGGTGACAAAATTTAACTTTATTTAAGAATCTGATAAATTTTATTGTCAATTGAAATTAAATAACTATAATTGAAGCTACAAATCAACCAATAGCACAATTGACCAACCCTAATTAAGGGCGTGGAAAATTGGAAATAAATGCCGTTACAACCTAAAATAAACCAACGGGAATTGAAGGAACTCTTTAAAGAGTACTATCCTATGCTGTGTCTTATTTCATTCGGCATAGTTAAGGATAAAGATGCCGCCAAAGATAATGTCCAAGATTTTTTTATCTCATATTGGCAACGGAAGGACTCTATTTCAATAACAACTTCGTTTAAAGCATATGCGATTAGGGCCGTAAAAAACTTGAGTTTGCTTTGGTTGGAAAAAGAAAAAAAAGAAAAAGCATTGTTTGAAAATTTTCAGATACCTGAATATGAGGAGCTCAATGTTTTGGAATCTTCCAACGCAAGTAGAAAAATTCAAGCACTGCTCAATCAGCTTCCTGAAAGTCGAAAACAAATTTTCATTTCAGCCATCATTAATGGACAAAGTTATGCTGAAATAGCAGAAATGAATGGAATCTCGATCAATACTGTTAAAACACAAATGAAAAGAGCATATGCCTTTCTCAGAGCGGGGACCACAGATAATTTATTAAGCATAATCTTTTGGGTAACACTAATTTCACTAAGCATAGGACATTAGAGTTATTTTCACCCCCCTTTATCACAGTAATTCTAGACCGTTTTAGTCTAAATTCCTAATCCGCCGTCACTTTACTCCCCCACCAGTCGGGATTGGGCTGAAAATCATTGGAAAGATACTGTAGGCGTTCTTTTTCTAATCGCGGTAACATTTCGTTAATTATACGCTCTTTTCTTTTCTGAGCCAAATTTGAATCGTATTCCGGATCCAATTCAGGAATCTTAGCCCCTACCTCCTGAAGCCATTCTGTTAGTTGGGTGCTGAGAGCTGTTGCAAGCTCCTCATTATTCTTAACTACATTGATCTGTTCTGCACTATCAGAAGGCAAATGGTAAAGCTCCTCCCTGCCATCTTCCCAATAATGAATTAATTTCCAATCTCCTTTTCGAATTATGGAGGAGGGTTGACCACCTTGATTTCCATAATGCGGATAGTGCCAATACAAAGGCCTTTCTATCGTTAACCCCTTTCCCTCCAACAAGGGCTTAAGACTTATTCCATCTACATGTTGTCCGGGTTTTAAATCGATATTGGCTAAGTCTAAAATAGTAGGATAAAAATCGGTCCCAATAACAGGAAAGTCGTTTTCCCAACCTCCATTTTTTAACCAGGGCACTTTTATAAAATAAGGTTCACGTAGTCCCCCTTCAAATTGATACCCCTTTCCGCCACGCAAAGGCAGATTACTAGTTGAAAAATTGTCCCCAGAGGCCACCCCACCATTATCAGAAGTAAAAATAACTATAGTATTATCCTCCAATCCAGAAATACGCAAGGCTTCCAATACTTCCCCTACGGCATCGTCCATACTTTCTACAAGACCTGCATAAATTGGATTATCCTGTACGATACGGATTGGCAAAACATCTTCCATTTGATACCCTTTTGCATCGACACCTTGTAATTGGGCTTTATTTCTATATTTTCTCCATTTTTCATTTGTAGTTTGAATGGGACCGTGTACCGCATAAAACGAAAGAAAAGCAAAAAAGGCAGTATCCCTATTTTTCTCGATAAATTCAGATGTCTCCTTAGCCAATCTCATGGAGAGGTTTTCTCCTTTTTCCTTATTGGGCAAGCTTGGGTTAGTCCATGGAGAATAAAAACCGCCAATGGGGCTACCTTTGTCCCATCCTCCCTTATTGCTATCAAAACCATGGTCTTCTGGATAAGACCCCTCATCTCCCAAATGCCATTTTCCGGCAAAGAAGGTCTTGTATCCATTTTCCTTCATAGCTTCCGCCAAAGTTTGATCTTCCTTTGGAAGGGAATGAACATATTCTGCCGGGAGTACTTTATCAAACCTGTTTAATTTTCGCCAATTTTCCCCTGATGGTGCACCTATCCAATCCGTAATTCCGTGTCTGGCGGTAAACTTACCGGTCATTATACTGGCTCTAGATGGACTACATACACGACTGGCGGCATAGCCTTGGGTGAAAATCATCCCTTCACGAGCCAATTTATCAATATTAGGAGTTTCATAAAAGTCACTCCCAGTAATTCCCAAGTCCATCAGTCCCAAGTCATCTACCAAAATAAAAACTACATTAGGCCTTTTGGGGGCTAATTGAGATTTTTTGGCACAACTGTATATTGCACCAACAAGTAGTACACTGGTAAGAACATTAATAATCTTCATAAATATAGAAATTGGGAAAAAAAATAGTATAAATTAAGGCAATGGCCTTACCATGATATCCTTAAAATATATAATACTATTTGCATCGTGGCCCTGTAATGCAAAGGTTCCCCCTTTAAGAACTCTATGTTGTCGATCCCCTGCATCGCGTTTAGGATTTTCCGGTTCGGTGTAATCAACTACTACTATGTCGTTGATCTTTATAATAACCCTTTTGCCCTCTACTTTTATATATTCCGTATACCATTCATTATCACCCACGTAGGTCTCCATTACATTGACAATATCATATAAGCTCCCGGTGCGTTTCCAATCACTTTGAGAGTTGTTCACCTGTACCTCATAACCGTGTATGGGCCAACTAGCCTCCTGATAACGGGTATGGATATAAATTCCTGAATTGGAATTGGGTTTGGTCATAACGGAAGCCTTAAATTCGAAATTTTCAAAATGGTGACCTTCTACCTCTCCCACATAGAATAAATGTGCTTTTGGACCGGCGACCTTAATGGCGGCATCCGCTATGCTAAAAGTATCAGCATTTTCTCCAACTTTCCATCCATCCAGATTCTTCCCGTTAAACAAAGAGACCCAGCCATCCTTATTTATATTTTCCTGTCCAATACTGGTATTCAAAAAGGCAAGGGAAGCTATTAAAATGATTAAAAATTGTACTTTGTTTTTCATGGTCCGTTGATATTATAAAAATTCAACATACAAGATATTAAAAAATTAGGAGCACGAGTAGTTTCGAACTAAAATATAAACATTAATCGGAGTCACAGGCTTCCAATCATAGATAGATAGATAGATAGATAGAATAAATATCACTGACCGTCCCGGAGTGCAAGCGAAGCGAAGCACAAAGGGCCACGGGAACTGATCACGAGTCAAGTGTAAAACTTGGGGAGAATCTTTATCTTTGACAACAAAGAGATTAAATCTTGGATATAGAATTAGTGCGGTATTTGTTGCCAGAAGGCGTATTGGATTACTTTGAAATTGTAGGCCATAAATCATCAGAAGGTAAGATTCATTTTTACTTAGAAGAAAAGAACGTGCTCCCCAAAGAGCACCAATCAGAAATAGCCCAGTCCAAAGGCTTCCTGCCAGAGGTAACAGTTGAGGACTTCCCCTTAAGAGGTAAATCGGTACTGCTCCATATAAAGCGTAGGCGCTGGACTCTTATGGATACGGGAAAGATCATAAAAAGAGATTGGAATTTAATAGCTAAAGGCACTCGGATAACCAGCGAGTTTGCCTCTTTTTTAAAAGGTATCGTTTGACACCCATGCCGTAAGCGCTAAACGGTTTGGCGACTATTATAAAATTAATGGCAAAACCCTACAGTATCACTACAAAAACCATCTTAGCGACTTCAAGGATTGGCCACAAAAGAAACATTCACAAGATTGGTTGCTCTTTGGAAAAAATTTAAGCTACTATTTAAGTTTGGATGAAACCTCTTTGTCCAACGGTGAACTCTATACGATTTTAACCAATAAAGGAGCTAACGGAAAGAAAGGTTGTATAGTGGCCATTATCAAGGGAACTAAAGCGGATGACGTCATCAATGTACTTGATAAAATCCCTGTGGAAAGACGAAATATGGTCAAAGAAGTTACTGTCGATATGGCCGGAAATATGAATTTGATCGCTAAAAAATGTTTTCCTAAAACAGAAATCGTGACCGATAGATTTC